>CAZUGW010000487.1:0-2501 GCA_964620055.1 uncultured bacterium | reverse complement strand
GACGGGATCATCTCGAATCTCTTGCAGAGCTACCGGCTGGAGGAGCAATCGGGGGCGTTCTTCATCTTCACGCCGGCGCGGTCGGAACGGGAGAAGGGTTGACATGCGAAGCTACCTCGCGACGTTCAAAGTCACGGCGCTCCTCGGCCTGCTCGCGGGTGCGGGGTTTGGCGCTCTCCAACGGTCGCCGTACTGGCCGGAACTGAGCCGGATGGCCGTCTGCCGCGGCGCGCTGCTGGGGTGGCTGGCGGGCGCGCTGCCCGCGGTTCCGGTGGGCTGGTGGTTAGCCCGGCGCGCCCCCGGGGACCCGAACCCGAAGCCGGTGTGGCGCCGTGTCCTCGGCGGGGTCCTGCTGATACTCGCGCTCGCCCCGGCGGGGCTGTGGATCGCCGCGGCCCTGCCCAAGAGCGCGCCTCATCAAGCGCTGGCCACCGGGCGCGCGGCGAGGGAGGCGCGGCCCAACCTCATTCTCATTTCGATAGACGCCTTCCGGGCGGACTTCCTGGGGGCCTATGGGAACCGCGATGGGCTGACGCCCGCGCTGGACGCCTTCGCGAAGGAGGCGACGCAGTACGACTCGGCCTGGGCCTACTCCCCGTGGACGCTGACCTCGCTGGGATCGCTGTTCACCCAGCTTCCGCCCTCCTGGTGTGGGCTCAAGCAATTGCCGCATGCGGACCATCCCTGGTACGCCGTCTACGCCGCGTTGCCGGACGACGTGCCCGTGCTCTCAGAGCGCTTGCACGGCGTGGGCTACGCCACCGGCACGGTGCTGACCAATGCTTTCCTCCAGAAGGAGCGAGGATGGAACCGGGGGTTCGACTCGTACTGGAACGCCATGGTGAAGCGGACCGACTCCGCCGGCTCCCGCGCCGAACGGCTGACCGCGATCACACGGGACTGGGTGAGACTGAACCATCGCGAGCCCTTCTTCCTGTGGGTCCACTACTTCGACCCGCACGAATACGATGCGCCGACCACCCCCAAGGAGGTGCGCGCGAGGTACCCGCAGTGGCAGATGCGCAGCCGCAAGGTCTGGGACGTCCGCATGAAGCACGAGAGGCCGCGCCTCAAGGCCGAGTATGAGCAGTACTGCCGCACCATGTACACCGAGGAGGTGAAGTACGTTGACCGCTGGGTGGGCGAACTGTTAGCCGTCCTAAAGGCCTCCGGCCTCTGGGATCGGTCGCTGATCGTGATCACCGCCGACCACGGGGAGGAACTCTTCGATCACGGCGACTTCGAGCACGGGCACTCCATGCATCGCGAGGTGCTGCGGGTCCCGCTGCTGGTGAAATGGCCCCAGGGGGTGACCGCGGATCGCCGCATCCCGCAGACCGTGGGCATGCCGAGTATCGGCGCGACGTTCCTCGCGTCCGCCGGCCTTCCTGCCGGCTCGGGGCGCGAGGCGCGCCCGCTCCCGCGCCAGGCCGGGTTGAAGGGGGACGAGGTGTATTCCGAGGGGACGCTGTACGGGGAGGAGCAGACCGCCCTCACTACCGACGATTGGCGGGTGATCTATCGCCCGTTCAATAAATTACAGAGCGCTCGTTTTGAGGTGTACGACCGGCGCCAGGACCCGCTGGAGAGAACCAATCTCGCGCCCGCCGGTGCGGCGAAGGAGTTGCGGGAGCGCCTGCGTCGCCTCTCGGAGGAAGCGCAACAGCAAGTGGTGGCGCGGGCCAAGCGAGAGCAGGGAACCGAGCGGCGGGTGCTCACCAAAGACGCGGAGCGGCAACTGAAGTCGCTGGGGTATATGGAGTGAGCGGGAGCGCCGCAAGGCTCGGTTACCAGCGGCGAGCATGCGTCCGCCTCCGGAGGGCGACATCCTCGCCCCTTCGCGATGCCCAGGGCAGGCCTACAGGTCCCTCGCCCACTTCACGGCATCTCCGCCAAATCGCTCCTTGAGGTAACGCACGGTCTGGTCGAGTTGCGCCCTCCGCTGCACCTCCGGGGAGAAGAGGGAGAGTTGCTTCGCTCCGCTTTCCAGCCCCGAGGCGCGGACGCCGAGGAGGCGGACGCCCTGGCCCCCGCGGTCGAGTTCGGCGAGCAGCTTGTGCGCGGTCTGCCGGATCGTCTCGGCGCGGTCGGTGGCCTCGGGGAGGGTGGTCTGCCGCGTGAGGGTGCGGAAGCTGGCGAAGCGCACCTTGATGGCGATGGTCTTGCCGCGCACGCCCTCCCGCTGCAAGCGCCGCGCCACGTCCTTGCTCGACGTGGTGAGCGCGCGGCGCATCTGCGCCTCGTCGTAGAGGTCGCGCGCGAAGGTGGTCTCCGCGCTTACCGACTTCATCTCCCGCGCTGGCTCGACCGGTCGCTCGTCCAGACCGCGAGAGAGTTCGTAGAGCACATCGCCCCACGCCCCGAGCAAGCTGCGCAGCCGCGCGATGGGCTGTTGCGCGATGTCGCCGATGGTGCGCAGGCCGAGCTGTTGCAGCCGCTGCTCCGTCTTCGGCCCCACGCCCCACAACTTGCCCACCGGCAGCGGCGCGAGGAAGCTCTCC
>CAZUGW010000486.1:0-2515 GCA_964620055.1 uncultured bacterium | reverse complement strand
ATGGCGAAGCTGGTGCTGGTGATCGCGCTGGCGCGCTACTTCGCCAAGTTCCCTGGCGGGCTGCGCACGTGGAAGCAGTTCGCTCCCCCGGTGGTGATGCTCGGTCTGGTATGCCTGCCGATCTCCAAGGAGCCCGACATGGGCACCGTCGCCGTCATCGGGATGGCGATGCTCGTCTTCTTCCACCTCGCCGGGGCCAAGTTCCGCCACGTCGCCACCTTCGCCACCGGGGCCTTCCTCCTCGCCGCGGTGAAGATCGCGCACGAGCCCTACCAGCTTGAGCGCATCCGGAACTGGCTCTTCCCGAAGCCCGGCTCGGAGGCGGCCGGGAACTACCAGATCTCCCGCGCGCTCACCGCCCTGGGGGCGGGCGGAATCACCGGGCGCGGCTATTGCGCGGGGATCGAGAAGTACTTCTACCTTCCCGAGGCCACGACCGACGCCATTCTCGCGGTGATCGGCGAGGAGCTCGGCCTGCTCGCCACCTGGCTGGTGGTGGCGCTCTTCGCCTATCTCGTTTGCCGCGGGCTGCAGATCGCCATGCGTGCCGCCGACCGATTTTCCGGTCTGGTGGCTTGCGGAGTGACCTGCCTCTTCGGCGTGCAGGCCCTGATCAACCTCGCGGTGGTCACGGGGTGCGCGCCGACCACCGGGATCACCCTGCCGTTCGTGAGCTATGGCGGGTCGTCACTGCTCTTCTCGCTCATTGGAGTCGGGTTGCTGCTCAATGTCGCGCGCCATTCCGGGGCGACGGTCCCGGCGCGGAGTACCGCATGACAGATCGCGTGCACCTGGTCGGCATCGGCGGGATTGGGATGAGCGCGCTGGCGCAGCTCCTGCTGGCGCGCGGCATCCCTGTCTCCGGGTCGGACGCGCAGGCCTCCGCGATCACGGAGCGGCTGATCGCACAGGGGGCCGAGGTCACCATCGGCCATCACGCAGACCTGGTGGACGGCGCGTCGCGAGTCGTGCTCACCGACGCGATCAAGGAGGATAACCCGGAACTGCAGCGCGCCCGCGCGCTCGGCCTCCCCCTCCAGCGCCGCTCGGAGCTGCTGGCCGAACTCGCCGCCGACTACCGCCTCCTCGCCGTCTCCGGCACCCATGGGAAGACTACGGTGACCGCGATGATCGGCCTGGCCCTGCTCGCGGGCGGGCTGGACCCGACGGTGGTGCTGGGCGGGGACTATGGACCGCTGGATGGCAACGCGCGAGTGGGCCAAGGCAAGTGGATGGTGGTGGAGGCGTGCGAGGCTTACGATTCCTTCCTCGATCTTCATCCGGAGATCGCGGTGGTGACAAACCTCGAGCCGGATCACCTGGACCACCACGGGACCATGGCGCACCTGTGCGGCAGCTTCGCGACGTTCCTTTCGCAACTCACGCCCGGCGGCTGCGCAGTGCTCTGCGCCGACCGGCCGGAGTTACGCGACCTGGCCGCGGCGCTCCCGCAGCGAATCGTCTGGTATGGCTCGGACGCCTCCGCGGCGGTGCGCGGGACCGAGCTGACGTCGGATCGCTCCGGCGGCCGGTGCCTACTGTGGGTGGACGGCGCGGAAGCCGGCGAGTTGACCGTCGGAGCGCCGGGCCTGCACAACGTGGTCAACGCCCTTGGTGCGCTGGCCGCGGCGCGGGAGGCGGGCGCGCCGGTGGAGGCGTGTCGGCAGGCGTTGGAGAGCTTCGGCGGTGTGGAGCGCCGCTTCGAGGTGCTGGGCGAGGTGGCGGGAGTGGCGGTGGTGGACGACTACGCCCACCATCCCACAGAGATCCGGGCCACCCTCGACGCGGCGCGCGCGGCCTACCCTGGGCGGCGGCTGGTGGCCGTGTTCCAGCCCCATCTCTACTCCCGCACGCGGGACTTCGCCGACGAGTTCGCGGCGGCGTTGGGCGGGGCCGATGTCGTGGTCTTGACCGAGATCTACCCTGCGCGCGAGGCGCCGATCCCGGGGGTGGGTATCGGTATCATCAGCGCGCCGCTGCGAAATGTGCGGGGACAGGACGCGGTGCTTGAACTGCCGAAAGAGAAAGTGGTAACTGAGATCGCGGCGATGGCGCGGCCGGGGGACGTAATCCTCTTGATGGGGGCCGGCGACATCGGCGAGGTGGCGCGCGTTCTGTACCAGCGCCTGGCCGCGCAGGTAGGGGCGAAGGGGCCATGTTAGGGATGAGTGTGGCGGGAGTCGTGGCGCCGATAGTGCTGACGGAGGAGCGGCAACTCGAGGTTGCGGCGCTCGAGTTGCGGGCGCGCCTGCGCGGGCGCGTGCGGATCGGCGAGCCGATGGCGCGACACACCACCTTCCACATCGGTGGCCCCGCCGACCTCTTGGTCGAACCCGTGGACGTGGAGGACCTGGTGGCGGCGGTGCGGTTTGCGAGAGAGCGGGGGCTGCCTCTGAAGCTCCTGGGCAACGGCAGCAACCTACTGGTCAGCGATCGCGGCGTCCGGGGACTGGTGGTGCGGCTCGCGCCGCACTTCAGCCAGGTCGCCTGGCGGGAGGACGGCGCGGCGGTGGGC
>CAZUGW010000485.1:0-2517 GCA_964620055.1 uncultured bacterium | reverse complement strand
TCCTCCATCTGACCGACGGTTTCCCATTCATTGCGGCTCACGAAGGCAACTGCCTCGCGGCGGGCTGGATCCAGCAGGGCCAGCAGCAGGGCGTCATCCTGTCCCTTGTAGTACTCGATCAGCTCCTCTCGCGGCAGTGCCAGAGCTTCGCAGGTCTCCCTAAGCTTGTCCCTTAGCAAGTCGCACCGTTGCCAATGCTTCTCACGCTTCCGCGACTCGTCCTGCTGGCGAAGCTGCCCAAGCCTCTCCGCTGCCCCCTGACCGATGCTGGTGGACACCAGGTAATAGGTGTACTCGCCCCCCGAGCCCAGGTAGAAGAAGGAGCAGTCAAGGACCCAGGCGAGTTGCACCATGACGCTGCGAAGCGAAGGCGGGGACGCTGGATTCAAGTAGAGGGTGACGCAGATACGCTCGTTCTCGTCGCCAGGGGGATACGCGCCAAGCGCGACGCCGGTTTGCTCAGCGATACCGGCAAAGACTTCGGCAACCGGGATGCCGGCGCGCCAGAACCGTACCGGCTGGTCGAGACGCACATCCCCCTGGGAATCGCCCTCATACGAAGCGCCGGGGTCCCAGGGACGGAGTTGGTCGTACGCCGGTGTACCCGCAGGAGTGGGGACGGCAAGGGGACTTGTTGCCGCCGGGGCCCCGGCCTGACAAGCCGGAGACCAGATGACCAGCACCGCCAGCAGCGCGGTCAGGGCTACCGTCGTCCGTCTCGCCATCGCGACGCTCCTGAACGCTCCTCCCCTACTCCATCCCCTCCAACTCATCCGGCGGCGTGTCCTTGCCCGCGTAGATATCCGGCTTGAGGATGGCGATGTAGGGCAGGCTGCGGTAGCGTTGGGCGAAGTCGAGGCCGTAGCCGATCACGAACGCGTCGGGGATCTGGAAGCCGAGGTAGTCGGCCTTCGCCTCGATCCGCCGCCGGCTGGGCTTGTCCAGCAGGGCCACGACCTTGACGCTCGCGGGCTTGCGGGAGCGGATGTTGTCCAGCAGGTAGTGCAAGGTGAGGCCGGTGTCAATGATGTCCTCGATGATCAGCACGTGCTTGCTCTCCACGTTCGTCTCCAGGTCCTTCATGATGCGGAAAACACCTGAAGATGACGTGTCTTTTCCGTAGCTCGACCAGGAGACGAAATCAATCGTGCACGGGATGTCGAGGTAGCGCATCAGGTCGGCGAGAAACACGAACGCGCCGTTGAGCACCCCCACCAGCACGGGGTTCTTGCCGCGGTAGTCGCGGGAGATCTGCTCCGCCAGCCCCCTGACCTTCTCCTCGATTTCGGCCGCGGTGTAGAGCACCTCTTTGATGTCTGATTGAACCATGACTCTCGCCTCGTGTCAGCGGTGTCCGTCCGCCTGCGGCGGACGGCATTGCTTCCAGATTGATTCCTCGCCCTCGCTTCGCTCGGCCTCGGAATGACAACGTGGGTCTATTCCCACTCGATGGTCGCCGGGGGCTTGGAACTGATGTCGTAAGCCACCCGGTTCACGCCCGGCACTTCGTTGATGATGCGCGTGCTGATCCGCCCCAACACTTCGTAGGGCAAGTGCGCCCAGTCCGCGGTCATCGCGTCATCGCTGGTCACCGCCCGCAGAATCGCGGTGCTGGCGTAGGTCCGCTGGTCGCCCATCACGCCCACACTCTTCACCGGGGCCAGCACGCCGAAGACCTGGAACAGCCGCCGATAGAGACCGGCCGCGCGGATCTCCTCAATGATGATCGCGTCGGCCTCGCGCAGGGTGTTGAGTCCCTCCTCCGTCACCTCGCCCAAGATGCGAATCGCCAGCCCCGGCCCTGGGAAGGGGTGGCGCCACACGATCTCGTCCGGCAAGCCGAGCTCCTCCCCTACCGCGCGCACCTCGTCCTTGAACAGATACCGCGCCGGCTCGACCAGTTTCAGCTTCAGCGTATCCGGCAATCCGCCCACGTTGTGATGGGTCTTGATCCGCGCCGCTTGCTTGGTTCCGCTCTCGATCACGTCGGGATAGAGTGTGCCCTGCGCGAGGAACTCGGCGTCCTCGATCTTCTCCGCCGCCTCCTCCAAGACCGCGGCGTACTCCTCGCCGATGATCCGGCGCTTCTGCTCCGGGTCCACGACTCCGCGCAACCGCGTCAGGAACCGCTCCTGCACCTGGGCGTGGATGAGGTGGACGTGGAAATTTTCCTGGAACGTCTGCACCACTTGCTCGGCCTCGTTCTTCCGCAGGAAGCCATGGTCCATGAAAACGCAAGTAAGTTGCTCGCCGACCGCGCGGTGCACCAAGGCCGCGGTGACGGCCGAGTCCACCCCGCCGCTCAGCGCGCACACCACTCGGCCGTCGCCCACCTGCTCCTGAATCGCCCGCACCGAGGCCGCCACCACCGACTCCGTAGTCCACGTCTCATTGCACCCGCACTGCTGGTAGAGGAAGTTGCGGAAGACCTCGATGCCCCAGGGGGTGTGCACCACCTCGGGGTGGAACTGCACGCCGAACAGCTTGCGCTTCCGGTCCGACATCGCGGCCATCGCG
>CAZUGW010000484.1:0-2535 GCA_964620055.1 uncultured bacterium | reverse complement strand
GGCGGAGTCTGCCGCATGACTATCCGGATTGGCGGTTGGTGTACTTTTACTTTCACCTGTGGCACCAGAGGGGCGTGTTCGCACAGGTCTACGACGCCTTGCACCGGGCGGAACGGATGCGCCAGGAACGTGACCCTCACCCCAGTGCGGGCATCCGCGATAGCCAATCCGTGAAAACCAGTGCCCTCGCCCGCGGAGCCTGTGGCTACGATGCGGGGAAAAAAGGTGAAGGGTCGTAAGCGGCATGCCCTCGTCGATACCCTCGGGTTGCCCGAAGTCCTCCAGGTCACCGGCGCCGATGTCCAGGATCGCGACGGAGGGCGGGCGGTGCTGGAAATCGCCCATACCCACTGTCCCCGGCTGACCCACGGATGGATGGACGGAGCCTACCAGGCGCTGGTGGAATGGGCGGACAAGATGTATCAGTGGACGTTCGAGGTGGTCAAACGACCCCAGGGTCAGAAGGGCTTTGTCGTCCTGCCGCGCCGGTGGGTAGTCGCGCGGCTGTTCGGGTGGTTCAGCCACTACCGGCGGTTGAGCAAAGACTATGAGGTGTGGCCGGAGACACAAGTCAGCATGCTGCATCTGGCGTTGATCCATCTTCTCGTCCGACGGCAGGCGGCATGAAATCAGATACTAGCAAACGCTTATTCTTCAACAGGCTCTCAGACAGCGACCCGCTCCCCCCGCCTCGCGCTCTCCATCGCGGCGAACACCATTGCCAGCGATTTGAGGTTGTCGTGACACTCGGTCTGCGGCCGCTCGCCGGTGCGGAGGAAGGTGAGCATTTCGCGAAGCGCGCCGTGAAAGGTGACGGCGGTGAGGGGCGAGGGCGTGATCTCGATATCGGCCAAGGGTCGAGTGAAGCCCTCGTCTCCGGCGACGATCTGGGCGAGGGGGTCCTGGTCCTGCTCGTAGAGCAGTGTGCCGCGCTCTCCGACAAAACGCCAGTTGCCGTTCCAACTGGTCGGGAAGCCCTCGGAGCACCAGCTCCCGCGGTAGGTGAAGACGACGCCGTTCGTCATCTCG
Organism: uncultured bacterium; assembly: GCA_964620055.1. Taxonomy (GTDB): domain Bacteria; phylum Armatimonadota; class Hebobacteria; order Hebobacterales; family Hebobacteraceae; genus CAZUGW01. The sequence continues at coordinate 1,506 of CAZUGW010000484.1, read as the reverse complement.
AAAACGCACGTCGCCGCGGCCGCGCCGCGGTACCAGGAGCCTTTGGGGTTGAACTCGTGCGCGTAGACGGACACTGGGTCCGTGCCGGACATGAAGCGGGCGAGATCGAAGTGGTGGATGGCCATGTCGAGAAGCAGGACGTGCTCCATCTCATCGCGGAAGCCGCCGAAGTGCGCGCCGAGGAAGAAGTCGCAGTTGATGGTGGTGACGTCGCCGAGCCTGCCATCCGCGAGCGTGCGCCGCACCGCGTCGTGCTTGGCGTCCCAGCGGCGGGATTGGTTCACCATGTACAACTTCCCCGCCTCCTCGCTGACACGGACCATCTCCCGCGCCTCGTCCATACTCGCCGCCATCGGCTTCTCGCCGAGCACGTGGCAACCCGCGCGGAGGGCCGTCGTGGTGACACTGCAATGGGCCTCAGGGACGGTGAGGTCGAGCACGAAGTCGGGGTGATGCGCGGCCAGCGCGGCCGCGAGATCGTTGGAGGCTTCACACCGCAGGCCATGCTCCGCAATCCGCTCCCGCGCGACCTCGTGGCGCAGGTCAACCACCGCGGCGATCTCGACGTTCTCTTCAGTCAGCGGCGGGAACCAAGCGTTGGAGATGCCGCCGGCGCCGACGACGAGGCAGCGATAGGGCATGGTTCAGGTCCTCTTCAACACAAAGGCACAAAGACACGAAGAAACATGGAGAACGGCCGGAGATCATAGAGTGAACTGGGGCAAGTACTCCTTCGTGGCCGCGAGCATCCTCCTGAGCATCGGCCTCACGTCCTCAATCCCTCGTACCAACGGGTCGCTGGCGAGAACGGCGAGGGCCTTGTCGAAGTCTCCCTCCACGCCCGCCTCGACGGTGAGTTCTTGGCGGATGACGTGGGGCAGGATGATGGGTTCGAGCGCCTCCGGCAGGCGGCTGGCGAGGGGGCGGTAGCCGGTGGCGTCGAGCACGCAGCGGGTTTCGACGACTGCGCCGGGGGGTAGCTCGGGAACCTGACCGATATTGGGCGCGTTCACGTTGTCCTCATAGGCCGGGCCGAGGCCGGAGAGGGCGAGGACCCAGGCCGCGAGGTCGTCGGTCTGCCGCGCGCCCAGCACGTCGGTAGCGTCCTGGAACTGCGGCTGCTCCTCGCCACGCACCATGCGCTCGATCTTCTTGCGCCAGAGGTCGTAACGCTCGGCGCGGGCCGCGAGAGGAGTGCGGACGAGGCCGTACTTCTCCACGTTCTCCAGGCCTTGCAGAAAGTTGGGGAAGAACTCGCACATGTGGCGATCGCCGATGGCGGGAAGCGGGCCGTAATGCTGGCCCAACATCAGGCTGCAGCGCAGATCGTAGAGCGGGGCGAACACCGGGTCCTCCTTCGCCTCCGCGGCGGGCTTGGCGAGCCAGGCGTCAAGGCCCTTTCCGTCAAGCAAATCCCATGCGTTTTCGCCCTTTACCAGGAACTCGGTGAACCAGGAGCAGTGGTCGAGGCCGGTGTTGACGAAGGCGACGTCGGCGAGGGTGACG
>CAZUGW010000483.1:0-2535 GCA_964620055.1 uncultured bacterium | reverse complement strand
ACATATCATGCCCGCTTGTTCAGCCTCATGCGCCAGGGCACGACATGTCGTGCCCATCCGCTCTGCCCCGCACACCAGGGTACGACATATCATGCCCGCTTGTTCAGCCTCATGCGCCAGGGCACGACATGTCGTGCCCCTACGATGCTGCGATCTGCATGCTCTTGATGATCTCGGCGAGCCGACCCGCGATCTCGTCCGGCTCGCCCTCCAGCACCTGCCCGCCGGCGCGCTTCTCCGGAGGCCACACCTGGATCACCTGCGTGGGCGAGCCGTCGAAGCCGGTCTGGGTGAGATCGGCCTCCAGGTCGGCCGCGGTCCAGGTGATGATCGCCGCGCGCTTCGCCTTCAGCACGTTCCTCATGCTGGGGTGGCGCGGCTCGTTGATCTGCTTCACCACCGTCACCACCGCGGGCAGCTTCACCTCGAGCACTTCGTAGAAGTCGTCGAGCACGCGCCGCGCGCGGAGCTTGTTCTCCGTCATCTCCAGGCTGATGGCGAAGGTGACTTGGGGATAGCCCAGGCGCTCCGCCAACCCCGGACCGACCTGGCCTGTATCTCCGTCAATGGCCTGCTTACCGCAGAGGATGAGGTCCACGTCGCCCAGCTTCCGCACGGCCAGGGCCAGGGTGTAGGAGGTGGCGAGGGTATCGGAGCCACGGACCGCCGGATCGCAGATGAGGTAGGCCTCGTCCGCGCCCATCGCGAGACAGCCGCGCAACATCTCCTCCGCCTGGGGCGGACCCATGCAGACGACGGTCACCTTCCCCCCGTAGGCCTCCTTGAGTTGCAGCGCCGCCTCCACCGCGTTCTCGTCGAACGGGTTGATGACGCCCTTCTCCCGGATTAGCGCATTCGTCTTGGGGTCAATCCTGACTTCGGTCGTCTCCGGAACTTGCTTGACGCAGGCGACGATGTTCATCCCCCCAGCTCCCGAATCACATGGTTGGCGATCACCAAGCGCTGAATCTCCGAGGTGCCTTCCACGATCTCGAACAGCTTCGCCTCCCGCATATACCGCTCCACCGGGAAATCCTTGGTGTAGCCGTACCCGCCGAAGATCTGCACCGCCTTGGTGGTGATGCGCATCGCCGCCTCGGAGGCGTAGAGCTTGGCCATCGCCGCCTCTTTCTCGAACGGCTGGTTCTGATCTTTCAACCAGGCCGCGCGCCAGGTGAGCAGCCGCGCCGCGTCGAGCTCGGTGGCCATGTCGGAGAGCATGAACTGGATGGCCTGGAAGCTGGAGATGGGCTTGTCGAACTGATAGCGCTGCCTGGAGTACGGCACCGCCGCCTCCAGCGCCGCCCGCGCCACTCCCACCGCGCCCACCGCCATGCCGATCCGCCCCACGCCCAGGGTTCGCATGGCCACCAGAAAACCGCCTCCCTCTCGGCCCAGTAAGTTCTCTTTAGGCACGCGGCAATCGGTGAAGATCAGCTCCCGGTTGGGCAGAGAGGAATAGGCCATCTTCTTCTCGTTCTTGCCGAACTCGAACCCCGGCGTGCCTTTCTCCACGATGAAGGCGGTCAGCCCGCGCACCCCCTTGGAGGGGTCGGAGCTGGTGATGATCACATACGTCTCCGCCTCGCCGCCGTTGGTGATGAAGATCTTGGTGCCGTTGAGAAGGTAGTGATCCCCCTCCTTCACCGCCTTGGTCGCCACCGCCGCGGCGTCCGAGCCGGCGTTGGGTTCGGTGAGGCCGAAGGCGCCGATGTGCTGGCCCTTGGCGAGGGGGATGAGGTACTTCCGCTTCTGCTCCTCCGTGCCGAAGTGCAGGATCGGATAGACGCAGAGCATGTGCGCGCCGTAGACCGCGCCGGTGGTGGTGCAGGCCCGGGAGAGCTCCTCCCCCACCGCGGTCCAGGTCATGAAGTCCATCCCCAGACCGCCGTACTCCTCCGGCACCGGGATGCCCATCAGGTCGAGCGCGCCCAGCTTGCCCACGTTCTCGGCGGGCCAGCAGCCCGCCTCATCGGTTTCCTTGGCTTTGGGGGCGAGGTCCTCGTCGCAGTACTCCTTGACGGCTGCGATCACTGCTGCTTGGTCTTCGGTGAAGGTGAATTCCATGCGGGGTACCGCCTCCTGGTGCAGAGCAGCGACGAGGGCCGCAGCGCCCGCCGCCTCCTGCGGTATTTGTGGGGATGTTATAGGAAATGGGCGCGTGGTGTCAAACGGAAGCACGCCCCCGCCCCGATCCCAGAAACTCAAACCTTTGCTTCCCTCCGCACCACTCAGGCAATGCGGGCGACGTGGTTGTGGCGGCTCAGGTCGCTCTCTCGATCTGCCCCTCTGCCCACGCCCGAAGGCGGCGAAGACAGTCGCGGGCGGCCGGGCGGTCCAGCGCGATCTCCTCAGGCGGCAGGTCTTCGTAGCGCGGCCCTACGGCGAATATGGTGAACTCGCGTACCGGGAGGAGATCATCAGGGAAAGCGATGTCGTTACCCTGCAGGAGAAGAATCAACTCGTCAAGATTGTGCGTTCGCCTGTACACCACGCCATACGCCGCAAGTACGGCCTTGAGCAGCTTCTCGGCAG
>CAZUGW010000482.1:312-2563 GCA_964620055.1 uncultured bacterium | reverse complement strand
CAGATGGGAGGACAAGGGCACGACGTGTCGTGCCCCTACCGATCACGGTTCCGGTTACCTGGGAAGAACCGCAGCTTCACCACCGGCCGCTTCCAGAAGCCGGAGAAGTAGACGCCTACGCTCAGCACCATCCCGCAGGCCACGCTCACCAGCATCGCGTACCAGATGCCCTGGGGCCGGTGCAAGTTATCCGACCACAGCATGGCCAGCGGCAGCCGGATTCCCCACAGCGCGATCATGGAGATCATCGTCGTCACCAGCGTGTGCCCCGCGCCGTTGATGATCCCGTGGCTGACGAACATCACCGCGTAGATCACATAGGTAATGGCGACGATGTGCAGATAGCCCGTCCCGACCGCGATCACCCGCGGGTCGTTGACGAACAGGCGCAGGAAGAAGCCTGGGAAGGAGATGGCGGAGGCCGCGATCACGAGCGAGATGCCCCCGCTCAACAACACCCCCCACCAGAACACCTCGCGCACCCGCTCCAGTTTCCGCGCCCCGATGTTCTGCCCCGCCAGTGTCGCCACCGCGATCCCCGTGGTCATCGCGGGCATGAAGGCGATGCTGTCTATGCGCAGGGCCGCGCCGAAGGCCGCGTCGGTGAGCGATCCGAACTTGCTAACAAGGCTGACGATCACCAACATGCTAACCGACACCACGGACTGCTGCACCATGGAGGGGAACCCGATCTCCACCAGCAGCCACGTGGTCTGCAAATCCATCAACCGCCGCCGCCACTCGGGCATCACCAGCGGGCGATGCTTGGGGACATAGATCATCAGCGCGATGACCGCGGCGGCCTGGGAGAAGATGGTGGCATAGGCCGTGCCGTTCAGTCCCAGCTTGGGAAAGCCCAGCCAGCCGAACATGAGCAAGGGGTCGAGCACGGTGTTGACGACCACCGAGACGGCCTGGAAGTACACCGGGGTCTTCGAGTCCCCGATGCCCCGCAGCATGGAGCTGATGAGGAAGATCCAGAAGGCCAGCGGCAGCGTCCAGAGCACGATGCGGAGGTAGCTCAGAGAGGCGGCGAACACGTCGGGCGGGGTGTTGATCAGGGAGAGCAGTCGCCAGGCGAAGGTCAGCCCCAGCGCCAGCAGCACGAACCCGACCACGGTGATGAACACCACCGAGGTCTGCACCACGCCCTTCAGGCGATCCCAATCGCGGGCGCCGTAGTACTGGGCGATGAGGATGTTCGTCGCCAGCGTCAGCCCCGCGGCCGCGGCGATGGTGACGAAGATCACCGGCTGGCTCACGGTCACCGCGGCGAGCGCCTGGGTGCCGAGCTTCTTACCCACCCAGAAGGCGTTGATGAAGCTGTAGGCCGTCTGCAGCGCGCTCCCGGCCAGCATCGGCAGGGCAAAGGCGACGAGATGCCGGGGAACGCTCCCCGTGGTCATATCGCGCCCGACGCGCGGGGGCGGGGCGTGGTTCCTGTCAGAACTCATGGGGAGGATTGTACCTGGAACGGGGGAGGGAGTCGAATCGCGCGCGGACGTTGTCCGCCGCTAGGGAGCGGCCTCGAGCAACGCATGGTGGTTCGCGATCAGCCAGTCCTGCACGTCCGCGCGCAATTCTTGCGCGAGGGCGAGCATCTCCTCCGCGTCCTGCGGTGACACGGCTCCGGCGCGCTCGTAGCCGGCTTCGTGCCGCTTTCTACGGAACCGCTGGAACAGCCTGACCTTTGCCGGCGGCCACTCAATGGTCAGAGCGAGAGATTCAATGACCCGGTAGTGATGGGCCCCGCGCTCGGCCCGATAGCCGGCCGCGGCGAGGGCGGCGGTGGCGCACTGCAGCGCGGCGTTGTAGGCGATGGCCAGACGCCAGTCAGCGTCGAGCCCCGACGTGAGACATTGGCGCAGGTCCCGATCAGCGACCGCGAGCAGATCGCGGATCTCCTGTCGACTTGGCGTGTGTTGGCTCACCCATCCGCTCGCCAACCAATCTGTCAAGGACATCGGCGTCTCCGATCACGAACAACTTCGGATGCTCCAAGACGTCGGTCACGAAGTGATGCCGCCGCGCGGCTCGCTGCCGGAACTCCGCCTCGGAGTAGATGGTTGGATTCACCTCCCGGGAGAGCGTCTCCTCTGCGGGAGGCAACGCCTCGGAGAGCTGCTGCAGCGTAACCTTGCCCACCACCAGCAAGTCCACATCGCTCTCGGGCGTCTGCTCTTGCCGCGCCAGCGAGCCGTAGACGAAGGCCAGCGGCGTAACGTACTGAGTGCCGCGCACCGAAGTGCCG
>CAZUGW010000482.1:0-302 GCA_964620055.1 uncultured bacterium | reverse complement strand
GTGAGGCCGGGGAGATCGCGAAGCGCCGCCTGCAGCACCTCCACCAGGCCGGCGGTCTTGAGCACGATGGCGGTAAGCTCACCCAGAATTGGGCAGGAGGGATTCGGGGAGTAGTACACCCGGTTGCCCTCCTGTTGCGCGCGCAGGACTCCCGCCCCCGCGAGCGCGCGCAGCGCGCGCTGGGCCTGGAGCAACCTCAGCCCGGTAAGTTGCGCGACCTGCCTCTGGTACAGTCGCGTCTCAGGTCGCGCCAGCAGCACCGAGAGCACATCGATGCCGACTTCGACCCCCGAGGCCAGTGC
>CAZUGW010000481.1:0-2584 GCA_964620055.1 uncultured bacterium | reverse complement strand
CGGCACTCATCACTCACAACGTCCTACAGATGAGGTTATGTTAGAGTCTCTTAGGGCGACATTGTCCGCCCTGGGATGGATAGCCCAGAAACTGCCATCATCTCCGTCTACGGACGCCCCCGACTCAAACAGCTGAGGCGATCCTGGCAGCAGCGCGCCATAAGCGGCCCAGGTCACGGCAGCATCGCCGACGATGCTCTCCAGTGACGCACTTCGCCAGATCTCCGACCCGTCTGAAGCATATCGCACCAGGGCGGAGCCATGGAAGCTGTCGGAGGGGAAGCCGGCGTCGCGGACAAGGACGGAGCCGTCAGTCGGGTCCGAGACCACGAACGTCGGCCCGTACAGGTGAGAGCCAGGTGCGGTGCGAGCCAGGATGTCCCCATCGGAAGAGACGCGCACCAGAGGATCCTGCCCGAAACCCGGCACCCAGACTGACCCGTCGGCGGGATTCACACCCAGCGTGCAGACTCGGTTGAAGCTCTCCTCGCTTTCCCCCAGTACCGTGCCGTCGGGGGCGAAATGCCGCAGCGCGAGACTCGCGGACGTCCGTTCCGCAGGGGCCACGGGGCCACCCCCCTGCGTGGGCGTCACCCAGCACGATCCGTCTGTGGGGTCGAAGGAAAGCGCGACGCGAGCCGCAAAGGAGGGATCATAGGGGTCGGTCGGCTCTCTCTCACTCCACAAGATGGTCTGACCGTCGGGGGAAAGGTGTATCAGCCCCAGAGCGAGGGTCTGGACCCAGAGCGACGCGTCACTCGGGCTGACCCATACTCTCACCAGGTCAAGGGACAGGTAGCCTCGCCAGAGTTCGACACCCTCGGAGGACACATGAACCAGAACATCCCACACGGAGGAGGTGAGCCAGACAGAATGGTCAGTCGGATTCACCGCGATGGCGGTGTGGCCCGCCGCCAAGGCCGCGTCACCGCCACGCCAGATGACCCCGCCTTCCTGGGACAAATGCAGCAGGAGAGCGTAATCCGTGTAGCCCTCAGTGCGGATGCCCCAGAGGGAGCCGTCGGAGGCGTCAACGGCCCAGGCTCTGTGGTCGGGTAGCGTCTCGCCGACCAGGTCGTGGTAGTCCCGGCGAAGCAGTTCCGTGCCATCGGCGGCGAGATGAACGATACGAACGACACGACTGTCGGCGCGCTCGTACCAACACGAACCATCCGCGGGGTTCGCGGCGAGTACTCCTATGCTGTTGCCGGTCACCGCTGCCAGTTGATCGCCGTCCGCGGAGAAACGCAGCAGCGTGAACTCCTGCGGTGTCACATAAGAGGTCACTCCCTTCTCCAGCACCCAGAACCCTCCATCTGGAGAGATCGGCGAAAGATAGATGGGCTCACGGAGTTCGATCTTGTCTAGCACAGAGTTGTCTGTCCCGAAATGGTAAACGCGGGAGCCGATAGCGGCCCACACTGTGCCGTCCACCGGGCTTACCGCCACTCCCTTCGGCCGTCCCAGCTCGCTCCGCCACAACTCGTTCTCGTGCAGAGCGAGGGCGGGTCCGGCGGCGAGACAGAGCAGAGAGACGATAACTACCCACAGCCTTCCGGTTCGCATGGTCGCATCCTCTCACGCGAGATTACAGCATGGAATCTCAATCCGACACCGATAAGACGCGGCGGCGGCGCGGAAAGTTCTCGGGAGGGGGACTTTTTTTCGTACACTGCCCGCGGCACTGCTATAGCACAGCATTTATGTCCTGTTAACTGCCAGACAAATAGGGGACAGTGGGGCTGTTGAAAAACCCCCTGGTTGGCACAACCGACGTATTCCGAGGCGCGAAGCGAGCCTCTACGGGCAACCTCGCGCGGGCTGCCTTCGGCCGATCTTCCTATGACGACTTTTTCAACAGCCCCACAGTCACCTATTTCTTGACCCGCGGCGCCAACCGCCCCGTGCGGAGCATTCTCATCTGCAAAGCCTCGATCTGACGACCCCTGGTGGCTTTGGACTCAACGTGCCCGGTATGCCTGATGGATGTAGACGATCAGTATGGCAAGTGGGAGGACTCCCACCAGGATAAGCGGCCAGAGACCCAGGCCGGAAGCTCGGCCGAGCGCAACTCGCATCGCCTGCCATTGAAGTGCCACCAGAGACCATACGAGCCACAGCTTAAGCCATTCGATCGTCGTCGGATTGCTTTGGTACGGCAGTGCCGAAGCCCTGCTCGTTAGGCAGTAGCCTTCCTGCTGCCGTACCTCATCCACGCTCTCAGTACGCCTTGCTGCGATGGTACACGTTGCGGATTCTCACTAGCGCCGACCGGTCGTCAATCTCATACAGAACGCGCCAGTCGCCAACACGAATCCGCCTGCTTGCCACTCAGGTTTGTCATCCCGACCCCGAACGAAGTGAGGGGGAGGGATCAATCCCGCGCAATGCCGCCTGCCGAAGGCGGGCGGACACCGCTTACCACACACGCTGGGATGATCACCGCATCAGGGCAGTTTGCCCTCGGCCTTGAGCCTGGCCTTCACTTGCTCCCAGGGCAGATCTTTGCCCTTGATCTTCTTCCCCGCCTCGAGCTGGCGGATATCCTCCCGCTGCTCGGCCGCCTCGATCAGTTCCTCGTACT
>CAZUGW010000480.1:0-2606 GCA_964620055.1 uncultured bacterium | reverse complement strand
CCCCGGCCCCCGCGGCGGAACCGCCCGCGCCTGCTCCTGCTCCGGAGCCGCCGGCCGCGGTGATCGCCGCGGTCGAAATCCAGGGCAGCGAACGCGTATCGAAGGAAGACATCCTCGCCGTGGTCACGAGCAAGGCCGGCGCGGTGTACTCCGAGGCCGATGTGAAGCGCGATCGGGAGGCGATCTTCGCCCTGGGGTGGTTCGAGACCGTCGCGGTGGATCGCGAGACCACGGAGACTGGAATCCGACTGGTGTTCCGCGTGGTCGAGAACCCGGTGGTCACTGAGATTCAGTTCCAGGGGGCGACGGTCCTGACGCGGGAGCAGTTGCTGGCGGTGATGAAGACTAAGCCGGGGGCGATCTTCAACAGCGCCCGGCTCACCGAGGACTCACGCGCGATTGATCAGCTCTACCGCACGCACGGCTATATCCTGGCGCTGGTGCTGCCGGCGCGGATGAGTTCGGCCGGCGTGCTGACCCTGGAGATCGCCGAAGGTGTGATCGAGACCATCAAGGTGACGGGCAACACCCTCACCAAGGACAGGGTTATCCGGCGATATATCCGCACCCGGCCGGGGGAGGTGTACAATCTCAAGGGCGTGATGTCTGACATCGGCCGCCTCAGCCGCACCCGGTGGTTCGACAGCGTGACGCAGAGCGCGGAGGTGGGGTCGGAGCCGGGCAAGGTGGTCCTGGACATCACCATCGTGGAGAAGAAGCGCACCGGACAGGCCACCGTGGGCGGCGGGTACAGCTCGGTGCAGGGCATCGTCGGGTTCGTGGAGATGAGCAAGGACAACCTGCGCGGCACCGGCCAGATGGTGAGCGTGCGGGGCGAGTTCGGCGGCCGCAGCAGCTACGAGTTCTACTACCGGCATCCGTGGATCGCCACTCCCGAGACGCGCCTGAACCTGGGGCTGTACAATCGCCTGGTGGTGCGGGAGGCGTTCGTGAACGTGGCGGGCGCCGGGGCCCAGCGCGTGCTCTATGACGAACGCAGAACCGGCGGCAGCGTGACGCTGGGCCGACCCCTCTCGGACCGGACCACCGCCTTTCTCAGCTTCCGCGACGACCGCGTCGCCATCACCGGCGCTTCCGCGAGCACGCAGGCGCTGCTGACCGGCCCGGCCTTCCAACCGAGCGACGTCCGCAGCATCACGCCGGCGGTGTCGAGCGACTGGCGCGACAACCCGGACTATCCTCGCCGCGGGGGCTTCTTTGAGGCGAGGGCCGAGCTGGCCGGTCTGCTGGGCGGGTCGTCGAGCTTCGACAAGTTCAGCCTGGACATTCGGCGGTATCATCCCCTCGGGAAGAAGAACACCTTTGCGACGCGGCTGCTTGGGGGTTCCCTCATCGGTGACGCGCCCTACCTGGAGCAGTTTCTGATCGGCGGCGGGGAGTCGCTGCGAGGCTACCCGACCGATCGTTTCGTTGGGACTAACATGGTCGTGTTTAACGCCGAGTTCCGAGCTCCGTTCGGCAAGAACCTGGTGGCGGTGGCCTTCGTGGATGTAGGGGATGCCTGGGGCGGGAACATCGCCGCCGAGCCGACCATCAGCGGCGACACCAGCTTGACCGCCCACCTCGGCTACGGTATCGGCATACGCGTCGCCACCCCGCTTGGACCGCTGCGGCTCGACATCGGCTTAAGCGAAGAGGGCACCCAGACGCACTTTGGCATCGCCCAGATGTTCTGAGTCTCAGAGCACTGATTATGCACTTACGAGAGGAGACGGACGGGATGAAGACACGAGCATGGGGTCTGTGGGTCGGGGGAGTACTGCTGGTCGCGGTGTTGGTGGAGCCGGGTCTGGCCCAGGCGCAGCAACTCGCCCTGGGCACGGTGGATACCGGGCGCATCGCCACCGAGTACAAGGGGATGCAGTCGTTCAATCAGCAGTACAATGACTTCCAGCGCGAGCGCGAGCAGAAGCTGATGGACCGCCAGCGAGTGATGATGCTCACCGACGCGGACTACACCAAGTACCTCGACCTGAAGCAGGCCGCCGCGCCGACGGAGAGCACCCAGAAGCAGCTCACCGACCTGGAGGCCCTGGCGAAGCAGCGCGAGGACAGATACCGCGCGCTGGCGGACAAGAAAGATCGCACCACGGACGAGCAGAAGGAATACGACGAGCTCAATAAGGTCTACACGCAGCGCATGGGCGAGATACGGACCTTGCAGGACGGCCTGGCGAAGGAAGTGCAGGCCAAGCGCGAGGAGCTGACGAAGACCATCACCACCAGCCTGGACACGGCGATCAAGGGCGTGGCGGAAGCGAAGAAGCTATCGCTGGTGGTCGCCAAAGAAGCCGTGCTCTACGGCGGTACGGACATCACCGCCGAGGTGCTGGAGAAGTTGAACGCCCCGGCCCCGGCCGCGAAGTAGGCGCGGAGCCGAGAGGCGGAGATCCCGGCCCATGACCCTCAGGGAACTGGCGGAGGCGATTGGCGCGGAGTTTGCAGGCGAGGCCGGTGACGCCGAAGTGCGCGGCGTCACCGGCCTCGATACCATGGCCGAGGGCCACGTCGCTTATGTAGCCGACGCGCGGTCGCTCGCCGAGGGCGAGGCCGGCCCGGCCCTGGGGCTGCTCGTGCCCGCAGAG
>CAZUGW010000479.1:0-2607 GCA_964620055.1 uncultured bacterium | reverse complement strand
TGGACGGAACATCCTGCGCTTGCGTTCGGTCCAGGCGGCCATGCCAGCAACGGCATCTTGGGCGGTTCGCGCTCGCGGTTTGTGGTGGACGGCAAGCCAGTGGACGGAGGCCAGGAGTTCCATCCCGTACGGGGTGTTGAAGCCCTCGATCAGTTGGCCCACGCGCTCCAACCGTTCGCTCTCGGGTACGTGGCCGGTGAGGACCTTTGCCACCTCCTCAGCGGCTCCCTCCAGCACGGCAATCTCCACATCCGGTTTCTGACTGTCACCGTAGCCGGATAGATAGTGTCCCTCCAAGGTCTCCAGCACTTTGTTCAGATTCGGGGAATACGGACCATAGTGGCCTGCATCGTAGTGCAAACGTAACGGTTGCCCTGTTTCCTGAAGGAGATAAGCGAGCTTGTGAATTTCAAGCAACGTAAGGCGATACCCTTGCGTGGCATACTGACCCATCAGGCGGAGGTACAACGCGCGCGCCACAGTGAGCGCCGGCCGCGCTGTCCTCACAGGCATATCCTCGGCGGCCGGAGCGCCCGCGGGCTCGAAGAGCAGGACATGGACCTCGGGCAGTTGCAGGAACGCCGATTCGATCATCGGTCGGACCATCTGCCAATCCAATCCGCCAAGGCCACAGCCGAGCGGAGGCATCGCGATGGACACGATCCCCAGTCGTGCGACCTCCTCTACGAGGGTCCTCAACCCGGCCTCGATATCCTCGATTCGCGACGGTCCCCGCCAGTGCCTTTTGGTTGGGAAGTTGATGATATAGCGGGGGTTCATGATGGATCCGGTGGCGAAGACGAACATCCTGCCGGGACGGACTTCGTTCGCCCGGCACGCGCGCTCATAGGCCCTGAGGTTGTCCGGAAAGGCCTTCTTGAACTGCAGGGCGACTCCCTTGCCCATGTAGCCAACGCAATTGACCGTGTTGACCAGAGCTTCGGCGTCGGCTTCGAGAAGGTTCCCTCTCGTCAATTCAACCATGATCGCTGACCCCCACTAATAATACCACTGTCGCCGGACCCTCACGGGGTGAATTGCGGCCCTGGGGGCTCCGGCCGTTATGTGCTCGACCCTCGACTTCATCGTACCGTTGACGACGCCGATCTCGCGGATCAGGCTCCAATCGCAGTGCCGGTACACCAGGAACTCGGCTTGCTTGCGCCGTTGGCGGTCCGTGTCATTCACGTTGTCCGACCAGTACCGCTCGTAGACCATCTCCCAATCTACTTCGCCCAGCCGCTCCAAGTCGTCGAACCAACTCGTGAAGGCGGCGATGCCATGCCCGTCGGAGAAGACGAATCCACACCCGGCCGCCGCGACGTCCTGTGCGGTTGACACGAGATACAGCAACGCCTCCTGTCCTTCCGTGTATCCCGCCACGCGTCCGGTATGCAGTTGCAGAAGCATGGGAGAGAGATAGCCGAAGTAAAAGGCCACGTAGTCGTGTATCGTGCCGCCCGGGCCGCAGGGGATGGCCCTCGCCTGCCGCTGGTTCTGGATATCCACGTTGTGAATAGTGCGATAGGGCAAGCCATCATTCGGAGTATGGAGAGGCGCATACAGACCACCGCGCCGGAGCAAGGTCGGCAGATTGCCCACGTGGACAAGGCGGTAGATCGGTGTCGGATTGGGTACGGTCATGCCGCTCTTCCTGACGGCGTCCGCACGCAGCCGCTCTGGGTCACACCACCATTTCACCGCGCGGGTTGTCCTCCCTGCTGACCACTGTGCGTTCGATACATCAGAGATGCAGGCGCGAGCCGGAAGAAGAGCGACTCGCAACAGTCGAGCATTAGAAGGCTTAGGCGCGGCCGCGGGTCCCCCACTCCGGTCTACCGGCCGCCCCTATCCCGACGACCGCGCGCAGGCCCTACGCGCCTGGGTCCCAGCGGGAGGGATGTGACCCATAGCCTGGGAGGTGATCGTTGCTGGAACCCCCGCCCTTATCTTGCTATAATCAGACATCGCTGTTGCGTCCCCCGATTACGTGCGTGCGCCGGAGTTTTGTATGGCCTCTGAAAGTGAACGCTTGGCCGAGGTGACGGCCCGGTCCAATCCGGTCCTGGTAACGACGGGCTATGCCGTGGTCTATCTCGCCTTCGCCGTCGCGGGCGGGGCCTTGGTGGCGTCCGCCTCCGGCGGACCTTCGGCGCTATTGACGGTGCTGGTGACGGCGGTGGTCAGTGTGTCTACGGCCCTATCGTTGTGGTTCGTGCTGCAGGCCTGCCGCATTCCGATGGGCGTGGGGACGGAGGCGGTGTTGTTGCTGCCGACGACGGTGCTGTTCCTGGTGATGCGCCCGGAGGTGACGGTGGCCTTGGCGCAGTGGCTGCATCTGAGTCGCGGCGTGCAGGCGGGAATCGCGGCGCTGCCCACGGTGCCGGGGCAGAACTTGATCGGGAACATCGCGCTGATCTTCTGGGCGGTGCTGATCGGGCGGCTGGTCTCGCGGCTGATTCGGGAGGGCAAGCTGCTGTTGCCGGTGGCGGTAGCGGCGTCCGTGGCGGACATCATCACGGTGTTCTGGGGGTTCGTCGGGCACGCGGCGGAGAAGGCCCCGGAGGTGGTGCAGGCGCTCAGCGCGCAGGCCCCGGCGGTGGAGGT
>CAZUGW010000478.1:0-2614 GCA_964620055.1 uncultured bacterium | reverse complement strand
GCGCTGGGCGTTGCGGTGATGCTGATTGGGTTGTTCGCGGCCGCCGCGGCCCATCGCCCGGACAGCCTGCTGTGGCGTAGTGAGGAATGGCTTGCGGCCCGGCTCTTCGGCAATCGATATGCCGTGTACGACGTGCCGTTCCAGTTCCTGCGTCTGCTTCTGCAGGCACTCCTGGCACTCCCGGTGTCCGTGCTTTCAGGGGCCCTCGCCGCCGGCGGCAGGCCACGCTCTCTCGCCACCGCGCTCCCCGCCCTTGCCTGTGGAGTCGTGCTCGCGATCGCAGACTCCCAGGAGCCGCCGACTCTCCTGATCCTGTTCGTCGCGGCCGCGGTGGTCTTGGTGCTGTGGTCAGGCGCCTCGTTGGGGGCACGTGCCGCAGGCTCGCGGTTGCTGAGGCTGCGTCTCTTGGCCCCCTGTGCGGCGCTCTCCCTTGGAGCGGCGATAGTGGCCGCACCCGAACTGGCGCGCAGCGCGGGGTTCGCCGGGGCGCTGGGCCTGGAGGCCGCGTTCGCGCTGGCGCTGCTGATCACGCATAGACGCGGGCGACTTGACGGGAATCGATTCGCGAGAGTGACCGCCGCGGCCTTCGCGGCCATGTCCCTTGGCGTAGTCGGCCTCTTCGCTCTCGCCTGGGTAACTGTCTTCCCGGTGTTCGGCCTCGATACCCTCGAAGCTCGGGTGCTCATCGCCTGGGCCTTCGTCACGACGGCTCTGCCGTTGGGGATCGCCGTCGTCGCCGGACGTGAGTGGGGACGCACGCCGCGCGTCGCGAGCGCGTAGCGGCAGAGATCCTTCGGCTTCGCCTCAGGATGACACTTAGCGGGCACTTCCGTGCCCGCTAAGTGTCACTTCCTCTTCCCGATCATTCACGCCCCCCGCCCTCCCCGACCACCCTCGCCGCCCACTCCACCACCGCGCGGGCGACACGAAGGGCCTCCCGGTATTGCTCCTCGGCCACCCGAGTGCCTGCCCATGGATAGCGGCTAATGGTCGCGTATCCCGTGAGCCCGCGCGCCTCCTCGACTTCCGCCGTCCTCTGTACGTCGGCCGGAAGCCGAGCTAAGAGTTCCCCGATGTCATGGATCTTGGGGGGCTTGAGGCCACGCGAGATGAGCACGCCTTTGATCGCCTTCTCGGCCGTCTGCTGCGCGTGGAAGCAAAGCATCTCGAGAAGCACACCAGGCTTCGCGGGCGCCTCCGCAATCGCAAGATCGCTGCGCGCGTACCGCAACCACTCCCCCACCGACTCAGGCTGCGGCGGCATAGAGTTCCTTCCCCTCTCGCAGCGCGTCGTAATAGATGAAGCCGATGTCATCCTGGTAGCGGGCAAGCTCCTGCGGTGTAGCAACCACGATGTCCACGCCGAAGCCCAGGCCGTGGAGTTGGGTGTGCAGAAACCCCAAGGCCTCGATGTGGTTCGTCCCCTCCGGCATCACCACCATCACATCAATGTCACTCTCCGGCCCCGCCTCCCCCCGCGCGGCCGAGCCGAAGAGGATGATGCGCAACGGATGCACCGCCTCCACGATCTGGCGGACTAGCTTATTCACCTGTTGCTCGTTGGGTGACATAGGGAAGTGCTCTTTCCAAGGTCATTATACCACGGGCCTGAGAAGTGGTCGTGTCGGAGGCGGGTTTGCACGGAGGTGCTATTTCCTCTTCCCGATCATCCGCGCCCCCCTCCGCAGCATTCCTGTGCGGCGAGGGACTTCCGCCGCGGCTACCGGGGCGGGCGGGGCCGGAGCAGGGGTCTCTACCCGTGGCTGCTCCGGGCGCGGCTGCTCGACCGGTTCCGGCGTCGGTTCGTGTTGCTCTTTCGGTGTCTCCCGCCGGCGCGGCCCGCGCCTGGGCGCGCGCCGCTTCTCCGGCGGCTCGGGCAGCGGCGCGGCGACCTCGGGTTCGGGAGTCGGCTCCGGGAGGGCGGCGACCGCCTCGGGGGCGGCTTGCTCGGGCTTGCGCCGACCCCTGCCACCGCGGCGGCGGCGGCGCTTCTCCGGGTGTTCCGGCGTCGGCTCGGCGACTTCGGGTTCGGGGGCCGGCGCGACGACGGCGGCGACCGGCTCAGGTGCGACGGCCGTTGCCTCCGCGGCGACGGATTCCGGCCGACGCCGACCTCTCCCGCCACGACGGCGGCGCTTGCGCGGGGCGGTGGGTTCGGGGGTGAGCAGGTTGGAAACCTGCTCCACGGGCTCCGGCTCGGCGGGAGCGACCTCCGGGGCGGCCTCCATGGGCGCGACCATCTCCGGCGGGGACTCGGGCTTGCGCCGTCTCCGGCTGGCCCGCTTGCGGGCCGGCCTGGCCGCGGCCTCGGTCGGTTCGTAACCCTTGATGTGCCCGAGGCCATAGGAATGCCCGGCCTCGGTGAGTTCCACGATCAGTTCGGCCTCGCCCGGCGCGGGCGGCCCCAGGAACTGCACCCGGTACCCCTGCGCCCATCCGAACAGCGGCTCGCCCACGGTCCGCTCGCCCGGGTCGAGGTGGTCTACCCGGATCTCCTCCCCCTTCACCGGGATGGTGATCTCGGTCAGCGCGCGAGCGATAGTGGTGGGTGTGATCTCGTGCTCCTCGGGAGTGAGGCGGTCGTCGGCGCGGACATACACCGGGCAGCCGGTGG
>CAZUGW010000477.1:2209-2616 GCA_964620055.1 uncultured bacterium | reverse complement strand
TCGGGAGATCGCCCATGCCCTTGCTGTGGGCGCGGATCCCGTCCCGGACCTCCCAGGTCAGGTTCAGCCCCTGCCCGTCCTTCTCCAACACCTCCACGACGCGCAGGCTCTGCTCGGCATGAAGGAATCGCGCCTCAGGATCGTACTCGCGATAGGCCGCGTCCAGGGCCGCCTCCCCCGCGTGCCCGAAGGGCGTATGGCCCAGGTCGTGGGCGAGGGCGATGGCCTCGGTCAGGTCCTCGTTGAGCCGCAGCGCGCGGGCGATGGTGCGCGCGATCTGCGCCACCTCCAGGGTGTGGGTAAGGCGGGTGCGATAGTGATCCCCCTCCGGGGCGATGAACACCTGGGTCTTATCTGACAGCCGCCGGAAGGCCTTGCAGTGGATGATGCGGTCGCGGTCGCGTTGA
>CAZUGW010000477.1:1061-2199 GCA_964620055.1 uncultured bacterium | reverse complement strand
CTGGGCGATGTCCTACCGCGAGCTCGAGCCACACGTGCGTGCGCTCCTCGCCGCATGGGGGGAGAGGGTCTGTTCCTCGAGTTGTTCGCGGAGTTCACGGGGAGTGGGCATGGCTAACGTGGTCGCGTTGGTGATCTCGTAGGGGCGACCCGCTGGGTCGCCCTAGCGCCATTGGTTCCCATAGGGCGACCCAGCGGGTCGCCCCCACGGTCGCGGAACTGGGGCGTTCGGGTTGGGCGACCCAACGGGTCGCCCCTACGGTCGCGGAACTGGGGCGTTCGGGTTGGGCGACCCAACGGGTCGCCCCTACGGTCGCGAAGAACCGGATTCTCGCGGTCCGAGGCCCACCGCGCGGGGTTGTTC
Organism: uncultured bacterium; assembly: GCA_964620055.1. Classification (GTDB taxonomy): domain Bacteria; phylum Armatimonadota; class Hebobacteria; order Hebobacterales; family Hebobacteraceae; genus CAZUGW01. The sequence continues at coordinate 1,836 of CAZUGW010000477.1, read as the reverse complement.
TCGATGTACCAGCGGATCTCCTCATAGTCATCGGCGTTGCGAATGACGTGTTCGTAGTAGTTGCGTTGCCACAACGTGGCGCCGGGGGAATTGCGGAGCGCGTTAACGCGCTTCGAGACGACCGACTTGACCTGCCCGATGATCGCCCCGATGGATCCCCTCGCCGGCCCCGTAGGGGCGACCCGCTGGGTCGCCCTCTGTTCTACGGCCTGGAAACGCAAATCGAGACGAGAGGCCTGTCGGGGGATGACCGGGGATTCGGATTGGGCGACCCCACGGGTCGCCCCTACAGGTTCCGCTAATACGATAATCCCGTGGAGATGATTGGGCATGATGACGAAGACGTCGAGTGTTACCGCGGGTCGCAGTTCCTCCGACCGCAGCCATTCCTCGGTGACGATCTCACCCCAACGGCTCAGACAGACTCGTTCACCGACGATGTTACTCAACAGGCAGCGTCGTTGATGAGTGCAGATGGTGATGAAGTATGCGCCCTCCTGGGCATAGTCATAGCCCGGCATGCGGATCGAGCGTCGGTTGTGTTTGCCGTGGTCACATTGCATATGTAAGGTCCGTAGGGGCGACCCGCTGGGTCGCCCGCTGCAATTGGTTTCGATAGTGCGAGTCACCGACTCGCGCCCGCACCCCAACGTCGCACGCCATCTGTAGGGGCGACCCGCTGGGTCGCCCGACGCAATTGATTACCATAGGGCGACCCAACGGGTCGCCCCTACGATTGCACGACAAGAGGGAAATCCGCCAATCTTCGGAACAA
>CAZUGW010000477.1:515-1051 GCA_964620055.1 uncultured bacterium | reverse complement strand
AATACCGATCTATCGGGGCGCGGAGGGTCGCGAGGGTGCGGAACAGGCCGGCGTAATCGCCCGCTTGGTTCTGGGCGTCGGCCGTGGGCAAGGCCTGTTGATAGGCCGACCACAAGACCCCCTCGCCGGGATCGCGGAACAGGTCCGGGTTCACGTTGCCGCCGGGGAAGCCGCGCACGATGTTGGCGACGCGGGTCGCGGCCATGACGGTGGGGAGGAAGTCGGGGTCGCTTGCCAACTCCTGCACCGCGGCGGCGCGGGCGGCCGTGGTGCGCAGGTCGTCGAACCCGGCCGACAGCACCGCGTCTGCCAAGTCGTAGCGAACGCCGCGCTCGTCCCGCAGATACGTGTCCAAGCGCTGGCGAACGAACGCCATCACCTCGGCCGCCGGTCTCGCGCACTCGATCTGCTCCACGACCGCGGACAGCGCGACCTCCACGAGCGGCCCGACCAGGACCGACGGGTCGAGCTCCAGTGCCACGCTCACCACTCCCGTCGCCTCCCGCCGCAGTCCATACGGATCTGCCGAGCCGGTG
>CAZUGW010000477.1:246-505 GCA_964620055.1 uncultured bacterium | reverse complement strand
CTCCTTGGCCTCCCGTGTCTTCTCCGCCACAATCCCGCTGACGCCGATGGCGAAGAGGGAGCATATTGTAACGAGCTTGGCGCACACCGAGAGCAGTTGCCCGAGTTGGGTGCGGGGAATCTCGTCGCCGGCGAAGCGGGGACGATAATGCTCGCCGATGGCCTCTGCCACCTCCGCGCGCTCGCCGGAGGCGAGCGCGTACTCGCGGCCCATCACCCCTTGCAGGTCAGAGAGCTCGGTGACGACATCGGTGGTCAGG
>CAZUGW010000477.1:0-236 GCA_964620055.1 uncultured bacterium | reverse complement strand
ACGGTCTTCGCCAGGGAATTGTTGGCCTCGCTGAGCTCGGTGACGACATCGGTGGTCAGGTCGGCCTTACACAAGAGCACCGCGCGGTCGAGGGCGGCGCGGTCGGTTTCGCTCAGGCCGACCTGCTCCGCCGCGGCCGCGGCTACCTTGCGCACGCGCTCCATCTTCTCGTGCATCGTGCCCAGTTTCTCCTGGAACACGACGCCCTTCAGGGCCTCGATGCGCTCCGCCAGCGG
>CAZUGW010000476.1:0-2627 GCA_964620055.1 uncultured bacterium | reverse complement strand
CCGGAGGGACAGGTGCCGCCCGTTGCCGATGATAATATGGTCGCGCAGGGGGATGCCGATCAACTTCCCCGCCTCCACCAGCCGCTGTGTCAACGCGATGTCGTCCTTGCTGGGGGAGGGATCGCCGCTGGGGTGGTTGTGAAGGACGATGAGGTTGACCGCGCCATGGGCCACCGCCTCCTTGAACACCTCTCGCGGGTGGGCCGGGCTGCCGGTGGCCGTTCCCATCATGATGGTCTTCTTGCGAATGAGCTGACACCGGACGTCGAGGAAGAGCGCGACCAGGCACTCCTGGTCGAGATAGCGCATCTCTTCCATTACCAGGGCCGCGGCCTCCGCATCATCGCTAATCACCGGGCGGCCCTGGTCGGAGGTCGCGGCGAGTCGCTTGCCCAGTTCGAACGCCGCCAGCAACTGCGCCCCCTTCGCCAGCCCGAGGCCGGATTGGGACGAGAGTTGCGGAAGTCGCGCCTTGGCGATTCCCGTCAGGCCGCCGAGGTCGCGCAGCAGTCGCTCGGCCATCCGCACGGCGGACTCGCCGCGGGAGCCGACGCGCAGCAGGATGGCGAGCAGCTCCGCATTGGAGAGCGTCTCCGCGCCGTACTGTTGCAGGCGTTCCCGTGGGCGCTCCTCTACCGGTAAGTCTCTGATGACAAGTGGTCGCTCGGTCATAGCCTACCTCTCCCCTGAGAGCTTCTGCGCACGACAAGCAACCTCCTCCCGGCGCAGCGCCGGCGGCGCGAATTGCTGCTGGGCGCGAGGCCGTGCTACAATGCTCGCAGAGGAAGAGGAGATGTTCGAGCTGACTGTCGAGATGCCGTTTTCGGCCGCGCACTGCCTTCCCGACCACCCCGGGCGGTGTGCGCGGCTGCACGGGCATAGCTACCGCGCGCTTATCATGGTGGCGGGTGAACGGCTGAACGCGCAGGGAATGGTGGTGGACTTCGGGGACCTGAAGGAGTTGTGCGGCCGCGTCATCGCGCCTCTCGATCACACCTATCTCAATGAACTGCCCGCATTCGCGGAGGCGGCCCCCACCGCGGAGGCCATCGCACAGCACATCTACCGCGAGATGATGTCACAACTCCAAGGTGTGGTGAAACTCGCGCGCGTAACAGTCTACGAGTCGGAGACGTCGTTCGCGACGTACTGGGAGTAGCTGATGCCGGCCGTGGTGCTCTTGAGCGGCGGACTCGATTCCGCGGTCAACCTGAAGAAAGCCTTGGACGAGACCGGTGTCGCGCTGGCCCTGACTTTCGATTACGGGCAGAAGGCCGCGGCGCGAGAGATCGCCGCGGCAGAGGCGATGGGCCGCACGTTGGGCGTGCCGCATCGCGTGATCGAGCTCCCCTGGCTGGCGGAGATCTGTTCCACCGCGCTCGTGAACCCGGAGATGGAGGCGCCGCGTCTGACGCCCGAGCAGTTGGGTGAGGAGCGAGTTGTCAGCGGAGAGACCGCGCGCGCCGTTTGGGTGCCGAACCGCAACGGAGTATTCATCGCCATCGCCGCCGCGTTCGCCGAAAGCCTCGGCGCGGAGACGGTGGTGGCTGGTTTCAACGCGGAGGAAGCCGCCACGTTCCCGGACAACAGCGCGGAGTTCGTCTCGGCCGCCAACGCGGCCCTGCAGTTCTCTACGGCGACGGGAGTGCGCGTGGTGAGCTACACGCAGGACCTCGCCAAGCGCGAGATCCTGCGGCTGGGAAAAGAGATCGGCGCGCCGCTCGCGCGGGTGTGGAGTTGTTACTACGGCGGGGCGGAACCGTGCGGGGAATGCGAGTCCTGCGCGCGCTTCGCGCGCGCCATGCAAACGACAGGTTGATCGAGCGGAACTCTCTCGGGCGCTGGGGACCTGGGCCAAAAATAGTTCCGGCCCTGGTGCTCAACTCCGAACGGATCTCCCAGCCTCAACACGATTCCCAGGACCGGAACTTAATGCCGATGATCAGATCGTCATCGCCCTTCAGTTCAGTTGCGGCCAATCGGTATTATACACTCTATTCCCTATAAAACGCGATAATTTTTGCGAAATTCAGTTTCGCTCTGCGAAATCTCGTTCTCCCCCGCTGCGGTCGCCTTCTGTGCGGATTGGACGCCCGGCCCGGGGTAGAGAAGCTGCGAGAGCTGTCCGCTCAAGGCGCGCATCATCTCCAGCCAATGCGTGGTGTTCGCCTCGGTGAACTGGTCCAGCGGGCCGATCAGTGTGAGTCCCGCTGCCATTACGCCATGTTCGTCCGGCACCGGGACACTGACCGTCGCGGCGTTGGGTAGAAACTCCTGGCGGCAGGTCGCGTACCCGTTTCTCTTGGCGTGCTCCAATTGCGTCAGCAAGAGGGCCGGCGCGGTGATCGTATGGGGGGTAAAGGAGGCGAGGTCTTGCTTCAGATAGCCGGCTACCGCGGCGGGGGAGAGGGTCGAGAGATAGAGTTTTCCCGCGGCTGTGGCGTGCAGCGGCGCCGCTCGCCGATCAGCGATATCCACCCGGACCGATACCTTGGGCACGACGCACGCCGCCAGAAGCATTGTCCGCTGTCGGCCGTCCGGCGTGGACAGGAGCGCGGTCTGTCCCGTGGCGTCCACCAACTCCTGCAGCAGCGCGTGGACGAGATCGAGCTTCGACGCGGTATCGC
>CAZUGW010000475.1:1339-2633 GCA_964620055.1 uncultured bacterium | reverse complement strand
CCCATGAACTGGGGCAATCCCGACGCCTGGGATCGCTTTTGGTATCACGTCATGGGCGGGCAATACTCCCGCTGGGCCTTTGCCAACTCCGCCGACATGGTCGCAAAGCAAGCGGCGAGACTTGCCGGAGAATGTCTCGCCGGAAGCGGATGGCCCTCCATCGCGCTCGCGCTCCTCGGCGCGCCGCTGATCCTCTGGGGGTTCGTGTCCCGGGCGCGCCGTAGTCCCACCCTTGCGATCTCCCTCGCCGCCGGTGGCGCCGTGCTCGGCCTCTGGGTGCTGACTTGGGGCGATGTCAGCGACTCGAAGGTGTGGCTAACGCCGCTCGGCCTGGTGCTCGCACTTTTCGGCGGGATGGGATTGGCGCGACTGAACGCGCTCCTTCCAAAGCGCGTTCTCGGCCCGGCCGTCTGCGTGCTGCTCGGTGTGACGGTGTGCGTCATCTTGCTCTCCGCGAACTGGGCGCGCTCGGACAAGAGCAACCTGTGGCGACACCGCGACCACTGGGCCAGCACGCTCTCGCAGATGAATCGCAACGCCATCTTCGTGGTCGAGCAAGACGATCCGATGTTCGCCTCCTACTACCTGCAGAACGTCGAGGGGCTGCGCAAGGACGTGACCATCCTCCGACCGCACGGGCTGTGGGGCGAGTGGTATGCGAGCCAGATCCCCGGTCGGGAACTGCGCGAGACCGCGGTCGCGCTGTGGCGAGGGCTCACCAAGGAGTACCACCTCGAGCATCCCGGCACGCCGGAGTTCTGGGATGCGACGTCCCGCCTCGCCCTCGGGCTGGCCCAGCACTACCGCGGCCGGCGCACGGTGTACGCGCTTCACGGCCCGGCCGCCGCGACCCTCCCCGCGCCGCCGTACTTCGTGGGACTCAATGACCAGTTGTACCGGCTGGACTTCGCGCCACCGGATTCACTGCGGATCGCCGCGGTCGGCCCGCCTCTCGCGGAGTTCCCCGGTGGGGTGAAGCTAGTGTCCTTCACGCTCGACCGGACGGAGGTCCAGGCCGGGGAGCTGGTCGCCTTCCGCGCGCGGTGGCGGCTCGACGCGCCGTTGTCGGGATTGCTGTTCGCGGTGAAGCTCGTGCCGCAGGCCGCCGCCCACGTGGATTCGCTCGCGGAGAAGGCTTACCTGGTGCAGGGCTTCCCCGTGCTCAGCGGGATCTGGGGACTGCCCGCCTCCGCGCCGGGGACGGTCTACGAGCAGCGCGGCGTGCTCGCGATTCCAAGCAACGCGCCCGCGAGCGAGTGCCGCCTGGAGATCGGGTACGCGACCAGGTGGCCGG
>CAZUGW010000475.1:0-1280 GCA_964620055.1 uncultured bacterium | reverse complement strand
AAGGGCCTGGGGGAGGCAGTGCGCCTGAAGGTGAAAAAGGGGGCGTTGCCGAGGAATGGGCCGTAGGGAGATTGGCAGTGGGGGGAGGGCGTAGTACAATGTCAGCGAGGACGAATACCATGGAAATGCGGCATCTTACCGCGGTGATCGAGCGTGAGGGAGACGGGTACGTCGCGCTCTGCCCTGAGTTGGATATTGCCAGCCAGGGGGATACCGTTGAGCAGTCACGGGCGAACCTGCAGGAGGCGGTGGAGCTGTTCTTCGAGACAGCCTCCGCGGAGGAGGTGCGGGAGCGGCTTTCCGGCGAGGTGTATGTCACCAGCCTGGAGGTAGCTGTTGGGTAGGCTGCGCAGGCTCTCGGGGCTGGAGGTCTGCCGCATTCTCGCGCAGCACGGGTTCAGACAGATCCGTCAGCGCGGCAGCCATGTCATCATGCAGAAGTTGCTCCCCGGCTCGACGATCACGGTGCCGGTTCCACTGCACGACGAACTCAAGATCGGCACGCTCAGCACCATCATCCGGCAGTCACGTCTGCCGCGGGCGTTGTTTGAGGCGTAGGCGTACCGGCCGGGATGCAGGGGGGAAGCTGCTGCATCAACTCGCGTCCAGGCTGCGGCCGCCTTTTCTCTCGCGCCCGCTTGACATCCCTCAGAATCTGAGGTATACTACCTCTGACGCATAGGTATAGATAGCTCAGAGGCAAGGGTGATGAAAGCTGATCCGCAGTTGGTAAAGGGGACGGTGAGATTGCTGGCCTTGCGGCTGCTGGAGCGGGAGCCGATGTACGGCTACCAGATGATCCAGCACCTGAAGGACCGCAGCGAGGGGTACTTCCAGTTGGGCGAGGGCGCGCTCTACCCGCTGCTGCACGAGTTGGAGGAGCAGGGCTTCGTGCGCGCGGAGTGGCGGGAGCAGGAGGCCCGCCCCAAGCGCCGCTACTACCACCTCACCGCGAAGGGCAAGCGCGAGCTGGCCCGCCGAATGGAAACGTGGCAGGGATTCACCAAGGCGGTTGATCTCGTGCTGGAGGCCACCCATGTCTGAGTTCAACCCGTACCTGGAGAAGCTGCGCGCCGCGCTCGATGTCTCGCCCAGTCGCGCCGACGAGATCCTTGCCGAGGCCCGCACCCACTTGGAGGCGAAGGCGGCGGAGTTGGAGGCGGGCGGGCTGAGCCGCGCGGAGGCGGTGCGGGCGGCGGTGGCGAACTTTGGGGAGGCGAGTAGGATGGCCAGCGAACTGACCAGGGCGAACGGAGGCGGGCGCACGTACTGGGCCTTGC
>CAZUGW010000474.1:0-2639 GCA_964620055.1 uncultured bacterium | reverse complement strand
CTGGAGGCGCTCGAGGAGGCCGGCGTCCGGAATCCGATTCACACCGCGGCCAGCGTTCAGGCCGCCCGCCACCGGCTCAAGGACTATCAGGAGAGCGGGATGACGTTCAACGCCGGGCTCCCCTGCGTGATCCTCATGGACATCCGCCTGCCCGACGGCTCCGGGATGGATATCCTGCGCGAGATCAAGCAGAATCCGGCCCTGAGCCCGATCCCGGTCGTGATTCTCACCAGTTCCGCCGATACGCCTGACATCAAGCGGGCCTATCTGCTGGGCGCGAACAGCTACCTCGTGAAGCCCGTGATCTTCGATGAGTTTCACCAGAAAATCCGGGACGCAGGGCTCTACTGGGCCCTCCTCAACCAACCGTGCAAGGACTGAATGAGAGAGAACGTCCGATGGCCGACGAACACGACCGCGATATCCATGCCCTGGCGCCCGCGCGCCGAGACTCAGACCGGGCGCTGACCGTGGCCGTAGTCGAGGACGACCCGGACCATGCCCTGCTTGCCGCCGAATCGCTGGAGGAGCGGGGGCACCGCGCGGTCCTGTTCTCCTCCGCCAAGGCCGCCGTTTCCGAGGCGGCCTACCAGAATTGGGACTGCGTCATCCTCGACTACCGGCTCCCCGACAAGACCGGCCTGGAGGCGCTCGCCGAGTTGCAGCGGCTCCCGAATCCCGCGCCGGTGGTGATGGTGACCGCCAGCGGCAGCGAGTCCATCGCGGTGGCGGCGCTCAAGAACGGGGCCAGCGACTACGTCGTCAAGACCGGAACGCATGGGCCGGAGCTGGCCCGCGCCGTGGAGCTCGCCGCCGCCCGCCATCGGATCGAGCAGATGGCCTCCCTCTATCAGCGGGAGCTGGAGAAACGCGCCAACACCGACGCGCTCACCGGGCTCCTGAATCGCCATCGCCTCTCCGACGTGCTGAGCATGGTCGCCCTGCGCGCCCTCCAGCGCGGCGAGCCGTACGCGGTGGCGATGGTGGATGTGGACAGCTTCAAGTCCATCAACGACACCCGGGGCCATGCCACCGGCGATGCCGTGCTGACCGAGGTCGCGCTGCGTCTTTCGCGGGCGGTGCGGCAGGAGGACATCGTGGCGCGCTACGGCGGCGATGAGTTCGTGATCGTCATGCCCGGGGCGACGCGCGCCTCCCAGTGCGGACTCACCGACCGCATTGCCGGATTGCTTGCTGAAAGCCCTCTGGCGGAACGGTTGGGCCTGCCTCTCTCCGTCAGCCTCGGGATGGCCGACTCTCTGGACGGCGACCCGGAGGAGGTGCTGAAGGCGGCCGACCAGGCCATGTACCGCACTCGGCAGCAGTCCAAGCGGGAGAGCGCGCCCGCGCGCTGAACGCCCGTTGCCCCGCGGGTGGAGACGTGAGACAATGGGGACCCGCGCGGGGGAGAGAAACTCTGCCGCCCAATCGCCAGATAGCTGACCATCGGCACGCCAACACGGTGAGGGCCCTCCTCCTGCTCATCGGCGCCACCACCGCGAGTGTTGACGGCGCGCTGAGCACGCAGCGGTTCTGGCCCTACGCGGTCTTCGGCTGCGTCGCGGTCATCTACCTCGGCTACACCACCTTCACGCGCCGTCTGGAGCGCGCCAGTTCACCGTTCCACCTGGTGATCGCCGCCGGCGACCTGATCCTGATCACGGCGGTGGTGTGGCTCTCGGGCAACCCGCAGAGCGAGTACTACCTCCTCTACTACATCCCCATCGTGCACGCCGGCGTCAGGCTCAGACCCCGCGACGGCGCCGCCGCGGCCGTGCTCGCCACCGCGCTCTACCTGCTGGTGCTGACGGCCGACGCGCACGGGCAGTCTTACGGCCGACTCGCCCTGCTTCACGCGGTCAACCTCCTCGGTCCCGCGGCCGTGCTCGTGGTCTTCTTCTCTCTCCTGCGGCGGGAGGCCGAGGTGAGCTACAACCTGCGCCACGCGCTGAACGACGGGCTCCGCCGCTTCGCCGCGGTCTACGATGTCGCCCATGCGGCCAACGTGGGGGCCGATATCTCCGCCCTGCTCTCCATCCTCCTGGACCACGCGGCCCAGGCCATCGGCGCGCCGGTGGGCGCCATCGCGCTGCTCCAACGGGGTGGGGAGCTGCGCGTCATCGCCACCCGCGGGACCTCCGAAAACGAGGCCGTCGTGGTGGATTGCACCTCCGACGCCGCCCGGCGCACCCTCGCGAATGGGTCCCCCGTGATCGTGAGCGCCCAGTCGCTCGGCCCCCAGCCCGCCCCTGTCACCCAGGCCTACCTCCCTCTGATCGCTCCCAGCGGCCCTCTCGGCGTGCTCGGTCTGGCCGTCGCCACCTCGCGCAAGCTGTCCCGCAAGCAGGTCGAGTTCCTGCGCTCGCTCTGCGCGGAGGCCGCCATCGCCCTCGAGAACGCGCAACTCCGCTCCGACCTCCGCCGCATGGCCGTGACGGACTACCTCACCGGGCTACCCAACCGCCGGGAGATCGAACGCCGCCTGTTCGTGGAGCTGGAGGCCGCGAAGCGTTACTGCCGGCCCCTCACGGTCCTGATGCTGGATTGCGACAACCTGAAGGCCGCCAACGACGAGTGCGGCCACGCGGCCGGGGACGACTTACTCTGCGCGTTGGCCCGAGCGCTGGAGATCTGCCTGC
>CAZUGW010000473.1:0-2643 GCA_964620055.1 uncultured bacterium | reverse complement strand
CCCCGTGGGCGAAGCTGTACGTGGCGGGATCGCGGTGGCTGGCCTTCACGCCGTAGACCAGATCGCTGATCAGCGCGAGGGCGCGAATCGTCTTGGGGCCGACGCCGGGGGTGGCGAGGAGCGCCTCGAAATCCGCCGGTGGCTGCTCGTAGGTCTTGAGCAGGATGCGCTCCAGCGATTCCGGTCGGATGTCGGCGGCGATGATGTCGTGACGGCCGGGCAACTCCAACTCCTGGGCCCGACGCAACTCCTGGGCCAGCTTCGCGGGGGGCTCGGCGGCGAGCCGCGCCGTGGTGCGCCGCGCCTCCTCGCTCTCGCGGGCGACCAGATTCAGCACGAGCTGGCCCCGCTGCTCGGCCACCACCGCCGCGTGGGGTTCGCACACGAAATCCTCCACCCCCGTAGAAAGCCAGTGATAGCGCCGCGCCCAGCCGTTCGCGTCGTTCATGCCCTGCTGCACCACCGCCCACTCACCGGAGGGGGTGAAGAGAAAGGCGTGGTGGTAGAGTTGATAGCCGTCCTGGACCGCAGTGTTGTCCACCTTCGCGGAAATCCTGCTGGCATAGACCAGGTCGGCGGCCGGACGGGCGACGGAGTGCCGCTCCGCGTGCCCCACGATCTCGGCCGGCGTCTTGCGCGAGGCCGCGCCCTTGCCGCCGGCGACGAACAGACCGAGATCGGCCTCGCGGCCCTTCACCGCCTCCTTCAGCGCGCCGGTGGTCGTGGTGGTGAGGCCGGAGCTATGCCAATCGAAGCCGAGGACGCAGCCCAGCGCCTGGAACCAGTGCGGATCGGAGACGCGGCGCAGGACTTCAGAGGGGCCGAACTCCTCGATCATGACGCGGAGGATCTCTCGCGAGAGCAGCACCATCCGCGCGAACAGCCAACGCGGCGCGCGGCCGCCATGGAGCGGAAGATGTGCGGCGCCGGTTCTCATGCCACTGCCCCCGCCGCACAGCAGACGATACAGGAGAGGAACGTCAAACAGGCTACTTCTGACGATATACGATGCGGCCGCGGGCCGGGTCGTAGGGACTCAGCTCCAGCTTGACCGTATCGCCCGGGAGGATGCGGATGCGGAACTTGCGCATCTTCCCGCAGGCCTGCGCCAAGACCAGGTTGCCCGTGGTGAGTTCCACCCGGTACATGGTGTTGGGCAGGACTTCCTTCACAATGCCTTCGGCCTCGATGAACTTGCTGGTGTCCTTTACCACGCGTTCTCCTCTTTAGAGCGGTTGCGGTCACTGACCGTCTCTAGGATAGCACGGACCGGCCGATACGCAAAGCCCAGGACGTCGGTCCCGAGGCCAGGGAGGGCTATTTCGCGGCGAGCTTCTCGCCGTTGTACTCGCTCATCCGGGAGTGGTTCTCGAGGGCGGTGGTGAGCTTGACCACATTTTGCCCCTCGACCATATGGTCTATGGTGACGGTGGTGGTGAGGGTCGCGGCCTCGTCGGCCTTCATCACCAGCCCGGCCGCCGGGTCGAACAACCACGTTACTGAGCTCACGCCCTTTGCCTTCACCGTCGCGGTCGCAGTTCCATCCGGCGAAGGCATCGTCTCCTGGTGGAACACCCGGTAGTCGGTCTTGATCCGGTAGCAGGTGCGCCCTGCGTAGGGCGTCTGGCCCACGATCTTCGAGTCGTACTTCGCCTCTACGGTCGCACCGGCCTCGCCGCCGAGGGCAGGGAAGGCTATGACTCCATGCCAGGCGCTGCCCACCGTGACCGGGGTCTTCGGGAACACGCCCACGCCGCCGGTGAGGAAGGCGTCATCGGGAGCGAAGACCAGGAAGATGTCAGGAAGCGCCGGCGGCTGGCCAGAGGCGAGTTCCCGGTACTTCATCTCGCCGCGCGGGGTGATGTCGTAGTTCACCGTCGAGGGTTCGACCGGCGCTGTCGCCGTCTTTCCGCCCACCTTGGCCGAGGCCGTCCCCGAGGTCACCTCTCCCTGCACGCGAATCGTGCCGTCGGGGGTGAGACCGAGGAACTCCGCGGTGGTCTTGAATCGCAGGCCGAAGTCGCCCTTTCGCACCACGCCGTCATTGACCGCGATCTTCGCATGGGCCGTCGCGGTGAACTCGTAGGTGGCCCGATCCCCCTCTCCCTCATGGTACTTCAGGATGACTCCTTGGGGCGCACCCGCGGCGGCAAGACCGGCCGCCGTTATCGCGAACAGGGAGAGCGACAGACGGAGACCCCAGCGCTGAGACATATCGTCCACCTCGATTCGGGTACTCGGCCGGCCGCCCCGCTGCCGATCTTGCGCGGGCCGGGGTCAGCTTGGCCTGCGAGGTAGATTCTCCTCGCGCGGCCCCGATCCCTTCGCCAGCTCTGCCCCCAGCTTCACTCCCGCGACGACGGCGTTTGCACGCACGAGTCGCAAGGCCTGCCCTCCCCCCAAAAAAGCTCGCCGCGCCTCTGCGAGGGGGAGCAGAGGCGCGACGAAAATTTGGTACGCCCGACAGGACTTGAACCTGTGACCTCAAGGTCCGCAACCTTGCGCTCTATCCAACTGAGCTACGGGCGCACGGCAATTGTATGCTAGCACAGACGGGGCAACGGCGCAAGAAACCTGACGATAGGCTAATCAGCCTTGACGACCTCCGCGGCATCCCCCACCTTCACCTCCCCGCCCCGAACC
>CAZUGW010000472.1:0-2648 GCA_964620055.1 uncultured bacterium | reverse complement strand
GCCGGCGCGCAGGAGGCCCACGAGGCAGTCCGTCCTACCTCGCCCAGCCGCACGCCGGAACAGGTGGCAACCCTGCTCGCGGACGACGACCAGGTGCGACTCTACCGCTTGATCTGGAACCGATTCATGGCCAGTCAGATGGCGGACCTGCGGCTGCACATCACCACGGTGGACGTGACCGCGGGCGAGTACCTGCTGCGCGGCCGCGGCGTGAAGGTGCTCTTCCCCGGCTTCACCGTCGTCTATCCCACCCGCGAGGTCGAGAGCGTCATTCCCGCGCTGGAGGAGGGAATGGCGCTGGACCTGCTCGCGCTCAGCGCCTTGCAGAAGTTCACGGAACCCGCGGCGCGCTACTCCGAGGCCAGCCTGGTCCGAGCGCTGGAGGCGAACGGCATCGGGCGGCCGAGCACCTACGCCGCCATCATCGGCACCATCCAGGACCGCGGGTACGTGTACCTGGAGAACAAGCACTTCCGCCCGACCGACCTGGGATTCGCGGTGACCGATCAGTTGGTGCAGCACTTCCCCGAGGTCATCAACGTCGCGTTCACGGCTGACATGGAGTCGAAGCTCGACCAGATTGAGGACGGGAACGCGGACTGGGTGCGGACTTTGGGCGACTTCTACTCCCCCTTCCAGCAAATGGTCACGGCGGCGGAGGAGAAGATGGAGAACGTGCGCGTGCAACCGCAGGAGACCGGCGAGACGTGCGAGGAATGCGGCAAGCCGATGCTGCTCCGGGTGGGGAAGCGGGGTCCGTTCCTGGCCTGCTCCGGCTATCCGGACTGCAAGACCACGCGTCCGGTTCCTGGGAGTGAGGAAAGCAAACGTCCCGCCCGCGCCCCGGCCGAGCCGACCGATCAAGTGTGCGACAAGTGCGGATCGCCGATGGTGATTCGCACCGGCAAGCGGGGGCGGTTCCTGGCCTGCTCCTCTTTCCCGAAGTGCAAGAATGCCAAGCCGCTGCCGGAGGAAGAGGCCGCCATGGCGGCCCTCGCGGCGAACGAGACCTGCGACAAGTGCGGCGCGCCGATGAGCGTGCGGCAGGGGCGCTTTGGTCAGTTCCTCGGATGCACGCGCTACCCGGAGTGCAAGGGGATCAGGAAGTTGCCGAAGCCCGAGGCGCCGGCGGCGGGGGAGGGCGACGAGCTCGCGGGGCAGGGGGAGGACTGAGGTTGTAGATGTGGGTGTAGGGCGGGTATGTCGCCGACCCTGAGCGGAGCGAAGGGGAGGCGCATGCCCGCCTGGATGCTGCACAAGATGCGGAGGAGACCTTCACCATGGTACTTCGAGACATTCTCAGCCTACTTGAGACGCGAGTCTTTACCTATCCCTCGCGATCAGAGGTGTTCAACCCGTACCAGAGTGAAGACCGCCTCCTTGACCTGCCGGATGCCGCTTCAGTTCGTCAGAGGAACGTGCGGCGCTGGCTGGAGGCCTACTGTGAGAGACCGCAGGTAGTGATCGTGGGCAAGGCTCCAAGTGGGCGGGGGTTCCGCTTCTCTGGGGTCCCTTTTGTCAGCGAGCGGCAACTCGGAGAGACTTGGTTGCCATTCAGTGGCGGCAGGCCGACGAGCCAGGCAAGCGCAGCAGGTCCTGGGATCACGTCGTCGCACGACACGCGGTTCTGGACCACCATGAAACCCTACCTCTCGCCCGAGTACCCGCGCTTCCTGACCTGGAACTGTGTGCCTTTCCACCTTCCCGGGGTCGGCTCGAAAGCACGCGAGCCTTACGAGCAGGAGCTTTCCGATTTCTCGCTGATTGCACGCGACCTGATCGCCCTGCTGCATCCCGTCAAGGTGATCGCTCTTGGGTCCGTAGCGGAGAGAGCCCTGAACGCGGTAGGAGTGCGATGCTGCAGAGTCCACTCCGTATCAAACGATTACGCGCGGCAGTTCCCTGCTGGCATTGAAGAGATCTTCGCGATGCTCAGGCGATGATCCCTCTTGGGAATCCCGGTAGCGCGCGCGGGCCACACGTCCTCTGCCGCTGATCTCTCGGACCGGAGGCGGACAAAGATGGGTAACAGGAACAGTGACGGATCCCGGCCGGGGGACCCGAATCCCCCTCACCGCAAACACCTCCGCCGTCTGGAACGCATCTGGGTCCCAGGTGCACCGATCTTCTTTCTCACGGTGTGTGTTCAGGACCGCCGTCCGCTGTTCGCCTCCACGACCGTCGCTTCAATCCTCACCGAGGCCTGGCGGCACGCGGAGATAGGCCACTCATGGCTCGTGGGCCGATATGTGATCATGCCTGACCACGTCCACTTCTTCGCCTCGCCACTTGGCGATGAGGCCAAGACGTTGTCGAGTTTCGTAGGCCTCTGGAAGCGCAGCACCGCGCGGCGGATTCGCAGGATCTTGCCCGAGTTCGCCTGGCAGCGCGAGTTCTTCGATCACCTCCTCCGAAGCCCCAAGTCGTATGAGTCAAAGTGGGAGTACGTGCGGCGCAACCCGGTGCGGGCGGGACTCGTCAAGAATGCAGAGGAGTGGCCGTGTCAGGGGGAGATCGAGGTATTCCGGTGGTGAAGAGTCGGCGGGCATGCCGACGAACTGCACGTCGGACATACCCGCCCTACATGTGACAACGGGCGGCGGGCATGCCCCTCCCCCTCGCTACCGCTCGGGGTCGGGGACATACCC
>CAZUGW010000471.1:0-2673 GCA_964620055.1 uncultured bacterium | reverse complement strand
TGCCGGCGGCGAAGATGACCACGCGGCCCTTCTCCAGGTGGCGCATAGCGCGCCGCCGGATGTAGGGCTCGGCCACCTCGCGGATTTCGATGGCGGAGAGCACCCGCGTGGGCGCTCCCAGGTCCTCCATGGAGGCCTGGAGCGCCAGGCTGTTGAGCACGCTCCCCAGCATGCCCATGTAATCGGCGGTGGTGCGCTCGATATGGTGGGTGGAGCGGGCGCGGAGGAAGTTCCCTCCGCCCACCACAATTCCGCACTCGACGCCGAGTTCCATGCATTCCTTGAGCTCGGCGGCGATGCGGTGCACCACATCGGGGTCAATGCCGAACCCGTTGCTTCCGGCAAAGGCCTCGCCGCTCAACTTGATCACCACCCGCGTGTAGCGCAGCTCGGGCAATCTTCCCTCCTACGCCTGCTCCTCCCCCAATTGGAAGCGGACGAAGCGGCGGATGACGACGTTCTCGCCGAGCGTGGCTCGGGCTTCTTTCACCAGATCGCCGACGGTCTTCTGATCGTCGCGGACATAGGCCTGCTCAAGCAGGCAGGTTTCGGAGCAGTACTTCTGCATTCGGCCCTCGATGATCTTGTCCAGGACCTTCTCCGGGCGACCCTCCTTGATAGCGAGAGCCCGGTAGATCTCTTTCTCCTGCTCCAGCACGGCCTCGGGGATGTCCGAGGCCTGCACGTAACGCGGCTGCTCGGCCGCGATGTGCATGGCGATGCCGCGCGCCAGTTCCTTGAACTCGTCCGTGCGCGCGACGAAATCCGTCTCGCAGTTCACCTCCACCAGGACGGCGATGCGGCCGCCCGCGTGGACGTATGACGCGATCACGCCCTCCGAAGCCTGGCGGGACATGCGCGCATCCGCCCGCGCCTGCCCCTGCTTCCGCAACAGGGTGGCGGCCTTCTCCATGTCGCCCCCGGTCTCGGTGAGGGCTTTCTTGCAATCCATCATCCCCGCGCCGGTCTGGCGGCGGAGTTCTTGCACTTGTTGTGCCGTGATAGCCACTTCCATCTCCTCCATATATCTTCAACCGAGACCCGGTTCACTGCTTCGCGCGCGGTCCCGGCTTCTCACACTCGGGTGTCAGAGACCACTATCCCTAGACCCTAGACCTACGTAAGCTCGATCTCGCTGTCCTCGGGGGTCTCCACCGGGGTCCATTCCTGCGGGGCGGCCTCCGGCTGCGGGACCGCGATCACCTGGGTTACGGCCTCCACCGGGGTCTCCGCGATCATCGCGTCCTCGAGGTCGGCCATTCCCGCTCCGGCCGCAGCCTTCTCTTCGGTCGGGGCGGCCTCGGGGGCCACTTCCGCGGCCATCGCGGCGCGGGCGACGCGGGACTCGTACTCGGCGCGTCCCTCGATGACGGCCTCGGCCATCCGGTTGGTGATGAGGCGGATGGCGCGTATCGCATCGTCGTTGCCCGGGATCACCTTGGTGATCTCATCCGGGTCGCAGTTGGTATCCACGATGGCCACCAGTGGGATGTTCAGCCGCTTCGCCTCGAGCCGGGCGATGTGCTCCTCGCGAACGTCCACGATGAACATCACCTGCGGCGGGCCGGACATATTCTCGATGCCGGAGAGGACGCGCTCCAGCTTGCCCTTCTCCTCCAGCAGGCGGGCGCGCTCCTTCTTCGGGCGGCGGTCCAGGATGCCGTCTTCCTCCATCTTGCGCAGCTCGCGCATCCGCTCGATGCGCTGGCGGATGGTCTTCCAGTTCGTCAGCATCCCACCCAGCCAGCGCTCCGTGACATAGGCCTGGCCGGCGCGCTCGGCGGCCTCTTTGACGGCGTCCTGGGCCTGCTTCTTGGTACCCACGAAGAGCGCGCCGCCGCCGTTCGCGGCGATCTCGCGCACGAACACGTACGCCTCCTCCAGCAGCTTGAGGGTCTGGTGGAGGTCAATGATGTAGATCCCGTTGCGCCCCGCGTAGATGTACCGCTTCATCTTGGGGTTCCAGCGACGGGTCTGGTGGCCGAAGTGAACCCCGGCCTCCAACAACTCCTTCATCGTGACTTGCGGCAAGTTCGACTCCTTTTCCTGGCGTGCCCCATTCCGGGCGCGGGCTGCCGATCCACCCACGCGCTCGCGGTCGCCACCCCTGGCGCAGGCGAGCACGGGAGGACTGGGACACAGCAGCACGCCGAATTTGATCTCCGCCGGCCTGTCCCCGGCCACGAAAAGACCGTGACCGTGAGGGCACGGCCGGCTGTAGCAAGAGTGTAACATAGCAGGGGGCGAAGCGCAACCCCAACCGAGGAGGCGAAGAGGCGAAGAGGCGAGGAGTCGAATCTGTCTCTTCGTAACCATTGACGCCCCGCCTCGCGTCTGCTACTCTAACCCCCGGACAACTGACTTTCCCTTCCGCCGGACCTTTTAAGTGCAGTCCAGAGAGGCTGTGAAAGGTGCGCCCAATGCTCGCAACTAGGCTTCGTCCGCCTGCCCCTGACGCGGGGGGAGGCGTTTCGTTTGGCCCGGACTTATCCGCCGGCCGTTCGGCGGAGAGGGACGGATGGCGGCTCATCATGGATGCCGCCGACATCCGCCGGGCGCTCACCCGCATCGCCCACGAGATCCTGGAGCGCAACCGCGGCGCGAGGGACCTGGCGCTGATCGGCGTGCACACCCGGGGCGTGCCCATGGCCTACCGCCTGGGCGCGCTGATCG
>CAZUGW010000470.1:2425-2674 GCA_964620055.1 uncultured bacterium | reverse complement strand
GCGGCCCAGGCGCTTTCCAACGCCGGATATCTGGCGCTGGCGCGGATTGGCGAGAACCCGTACTACGGGGACATTGACTTCGTGCAGATGGTGAGCACGAAGGAGCCGTATGAGTACCGCCCAGAAGGCGCGCCGGAGGACAACGAGAACCGCTTGAAGATCGTCGCGGTGGACTATGGGATGAGGTTCAGCATCCTGCGCCGCCTGTATGAGGCCGGCTGCCGGCCCCTCGTGCTCCCGTGCACCGCG
>CAZUGW010000470.1:0-2392 GCA_964620055.1 uncultured bacterium | reverse complement strand
AGCCGACTGGACTACGCGGTGAACGCGGTGAAGGGCGTGCTGGGCAAGGTATCCGTGTTCGGCATCTGCCTCGGCAATCAACTCCTCGGCCACGCGCTCGGCGGAAAGCTCTATAAGCTCAAGTTCGGCCACCGCGGAGGCAATCATCCGGTGCGGTGCGAGCTCACCGGCCGCATTCGCATCACCTCCCAGAATCACGGCTACGCGGTGGACGCCGAGAGCATGAAAGGCACGGGCGCCACCGTCTCGATGCTCAATCTGAACGACTACACCGTCGAGGGGCTGGAGTGCCCGGACCTGCTGGCCTACTCCATTCAATTCCACGCCGAGGCCAGCCCGGGGCCGCGGGACAGCCGCATGATCTTTAAGCAGTTCGTGCAGCGGATAAGAGAGCCGAAACGGTGGCGCGACATCGCGGCGGAGGTATCGTAGGGGCGCACAGCTGTGCGCCCGATTGGTGTTGATCAATGACGCGAGGTATCGATGCCACGACGCGCTGATCTGAGAACAGTAATAAGCTTCGGGCCGACTGTGATCGGTCAGGCGGCGCGGTACCTGATCACGGTGGAGTCATGAATCGCACCGACGGGAGGCAGAGTTCGCATGTATGAGCCTATAGAGTCGTCTACCGTTCTCAAAGAGCGCCTCGGCCCACACTTCCAGCCAGATTAGCCAAACACCGTACCCAAGCGGTCAAGAAGAAGCTTGTGAGAGGCCGAGCCGTAGTGAACTGCCGGTACTGCGGACAGTTGTGTGAGGCCTCGGAGTCCAAGTGCGCCCACATAGTGCCCATCGAGATGGGCGGCCCCTCCGAAGAGGCCAATTGCATCCTCCTCTGCCCCGGCTGCCACGGCGCGTACGACGGTGGTGCCGTATCGATCAACCGAATGCGAGAGGTGGCGGCCCTGTGGGGGAACGGCGAAAGGCCTTCCAGAGAGCAACTTCCCGCCGTCACGCCACTTCCCAACCCAGAGATGGTGGATCCACCCGAGCGCGTCAGGTCTACGTTCGACGATACCCATCGCTATCGAGCAAAGCGACATTACCTCCTGGCGGCCAAGCTGGTCAAACACCGTCTAGCGGATGCCGAACTTGATGACATAGACCGAATCTGCCTGTCGATCAAGTATGCCGAACTCACCCGGCGCCGGGCAGGCAAGGGAGTCGTTGAGCAGGCCCTGTGCTACCTTAATAGAATCAACCCTGAAGCGGTGCCAGAGAAGTACAAGCCGGTCTTCCACTACGAGCTCGGCTACGTGCACCGGCTTCTCGGGCGACATGGTGCAGCAGCTCGCTTCATGGCACTTAGCGCGGAGTTCTCGCGAGGACACACTGTTGTGGGCTACGTTGCTGCGAGCGCCAACGAAATCCTCTGCCGCATTGCCGAAGCGAAGAGCCTGACCCCGGAGCAGGGCCACGAGCTCGTGCTTGAGCTCGACGCCCTGAGAGGGATCGCAGCGAGCGAGGGCGGATATCGGGGGTGCAGGTGGGCAATGAACTGCGCCGCTCACGCCTTGCAGGTTCGTATCAAGGCTGGTGACGAGTATGGAGGCAGGGATGCGATGAAACAACTGCTAGTGACGGCCTTCGGTTCTGATGTGCACCAAGGATGGGACTCCGGTGCCCTCCCGACGATTGCGCTCCTGATGGGCCTCGTCTACGCCGTGCTCCCTGCGAGTGACGACGACCTGAACACAGGCATTGCGCTGCTTGCCCGCTCCTTCATCAGTCGGTCTGACCACCCCCGCCAGAGGCCGGAGGGAGTCCGCGACGCTGGCATTGGACTCGCACTGGCGCTCGGGAAGAGAGGCGACCCAGCCACCACAGAGACCGCCGTGTTGCTCCACCAGTTGATGCAACAGACGGTGGATGGCACATCGGTGCTATGGCCATCGCGCGAGACGTGATACCTCTGCGACCCATGCTCAGAGAGATCGTAGGGATGAGGTGTGTGCCGTTCCCGAGACCTGATAGCCGAGGAAGTACATGCCACGACGCACTGATCTAAAGAAAGTAATGGTTGTCGGCTCCGGCCCCATCGTCATCGGCCAGGCCGCCGAGTTCGACTACGCCGGGACGCAGGCCTGTCGCGCCTTGCGGGAGGAGGGGATTGAGGTCGTCCTCATCAACTCCAACCCCGCCACCATCATGACCGATCCCGACATGGCCGAGCGGATCTATGTCGAGCCGCTGACGCTGGAGTTCGCGGCCAAGATCGTGGAGCAGGAGCGGCCGGACGGGCTGATCGGCACCCTGGGCGGGCAGACGGGCCTGAATCTGGCGACGCAGCTCGCGAAGGCCGGGGTGTTGGATCGCTTCGGGGTCGAGTTGCTCGGCACGCCCCTGGACGCCATCGAGCGGGCGGAGGATCGCGAGCGCTTCAAGGAGACGA
>CAZUGW010000469.1:487-2684 GCA_964620055.1 uncultured bacterium | reverse complement strand
GAGATGGACTGGAAGCGACACTACGAGGAACTGCGGCCGGAGGAAGCCGAGGACCCGTTCCTGCACCCCCAGGACTGGCAGATGCGGCTGGCCGAGAGAGTGGGGGTGGCGGCCGGAGGCGGCCGCGTGCTGGAGGCCGGCTGCGGGGTCGGGGTGACGAGCCTGGCGGTGGGCGCCTCGGTGGCACGCGTCTTACTCGACGCCGAACCCAGGGCGATTCAACTCGCGCAGGCGGGGTTCGCGCGGGCGGGGCAGGCCGCGGCCTTCATCGTCGGCGATCTGTTCCACTTACCGTTCCGCGACGCCTCGTTCGCGGTCGTGTTCAATGCCGGGGTGGTGGAGCACTTCGACTTCTCCCAGCGCCGCGCCGCGCTCTGCGAGATGGCCCGCGTCACGCGCCCTGGCGGGCGCGTCATCGTGGCCTTCCCGAACCACTACTCGCTCCCGTATCGGTTCGCCTACCGCTATCGCAAAGCGCGGGGCAAGTGGCGCTACCCGGACGAGGAGAGGATCTACGACCTCGCGGAAGAGCTGCGGACGGTCGAGAGCCTCGTCGCGCTCTCCCGAGAGACTTGCGCGGAGGAGGCGCTCCTGTTCTTCCTCAACCGCTGGCAGCAAGGGCTGTTCCGGGGTCTTCGAAAACTGATACGGTTCGAGGGCTATCTAACTATCGTGACGCTGCAGAAGCAGTAGACCTACTGGGGGACCGCCACCCACGTGTCGGGTGAGCGCAGCGCGGCCGCCCCGGCCTCGAGCAGGGCCATGATCTCCAGCGTCTGCTCCTTCGGAACCAGAACCTCGCCGCTTTCGAAGAAAGCGAGCATGGCCGCGATGAATCGCGCGAAGAAATCCCCCAAGTCATCAATGGTCCGCGTCCGGCCGCCGCTCTGGACCGTGAAGCCGAACGGATGGTCGGCCGTCTGCAGGACGTGGCCGCGGCGACCGTCAGGGTAGTCAACGACCAGCGACCGCGCCTGTTCGTTGCCCACGGACATGACACGACAAGCGCCGACGCCTAGCAGCATCACCAGCGGCTCGAGCTGGTGCACCGCGTAGTTGCCCCACTCCCCAGGCCCGCGCGTGGCGACGAAATCCACGTGCGCACCCGCCAACTCTTGCACGGCCTTCTCGAGGTTCTCGACGTAGCGCAGGGCCGAGGAGGAGTACATCGGCGTGCTATACGCTTCGGCCTTTGCGAACAGCCGCTTCGCGGTCGCCAGGTCGCGGGCGAACGTCTTGTCCACGTACACGGGCTTGCCGCTCCGCAGCGGCAGGTCGCACAAGTCCGCGTGCCGCTCGGGATTGTCCGGCGACAGCACCACCAGGCAGTCGCATTCCTCCACCACCTGCGCGAGGCTGGCCGCGGGCGTGACCTGCTGCTCCCGGCACCATTCCTCCAGGGTGCGCTTCCCCTCGGGCTGAATCTCCTGCCAGGCCAGAGTCACGTCGAACCGGCCGGCAAACGCGCTCTCCCGAATCCACCGCGGGTAGTTGTTCGCATGCCACTCGTCAATATAGTGGTCAATGAAGCCGATGGTCTTCATTGAGGCTTGCCTCGCAACTCCTCGCGAGCTTCCCTGACTGCCTCGGCAATGTCTCGCTCGAGCTCATCTGGATCAGCGTCCGCGTTCCGCGCGTGAATCTCGTCTATGAGCGCGAAAAGAGCTTCGCGGGAGCGGTGCCATCGTTCAGATAACTCGACGGGAACCACCGCGGCCATGACCTTACCGCCGCGCGTGATGATGTAGTGAGCGCCGCGCCCTTCCACGTCGTCGAGCATTCGTCCGAGTTGGTTTCGCGCCTCTGTGGTGCTGATGGTCTTCCTCATCGTCTGCCTCTCCAGGAAGCAGTATATCGTATTCCCCTCCGGCCGCCTACGGCCTTACCTCCCTCACCTCCGGCAGGTCCACGATGTCCGGCCCCGCCCCCAGCGTCCCGCGCTTAGGGCCGTGCCAGAGGCTGGCACCGAAGGTAGTGAGGTAGATCATCTCTGGATCGCCAGGGTCCGGGATCACCCGGTGCGGCCAGCCGAAGTTGGCCCCGCCCACTCGCGTCCAAACTCGTCCCCCGTCTTCGCTGCGGAACACGCCCTGGTCGGTGCCCAAGCGATACGTGAGGGTAGGAGCCAGGACGACAGCACAGAGGCTGAGCACCAGGCCGGTCGCTTTCCATCCAGACAGATCCCCGGGGCCGAGCC
>CAZUGW010000469.1:0-477 GCA_964620055.1 uncultured bacterium | reverse complement strand
GCCCTCATGCCAGGCGGTGGCGTAGATCACATCCGGTTCCCGCGGGTCAATGGTGACGCCATAGACGTACTGTCCGGGGAAAGGCAGCCGCTCCCAGGCCTGCCCTGAGTGAAGCGAATGGGTCTCGCCCGCGTCCGCGGTCTTGAACACGCCGCCCTCCACCACCCGGTCGGGGAGTGTAACCGGCCAGGCCCCGACGTACATGGTTCGCGGGTCGTCCGGCGCGACGCAGAGGTCGTTCGGCGCGGGGATCTCGTCCGAGATCGGCAGTCGCTCCCACGTCTCCGCCCCGTCGGTGGTGCGGTAGATGCCGCCGGGAATGGACTCGCCATCTTGATAGTCGCGGAAGAGCAGCAGGTACATCGTCCCCGCCGGGTCGCCCGAGAGCCACCACGCGTTGCGATTACTCTCCGGCAGGCCGTTGTCGCACAGCCGCCACGACTTGCCGTCATCGGTGGACTTGTACACGCCCCGACC
>CAZUGW010000468.1:0-2692 GCA_964620055.1 uncultured bacterium | reverse complement strand
AACGGCGACGGTCGGCGCGGGTCGCGCCGGCCGTCCAGGGTGCTCGCCTCCGCGGAGAGGAAGGTTGCTATTCCTTCTCCGGGGCCGCCGCCTTGGCGCCGCTCTCGGCCGCGGCAGGTTGAGACGCCGGCGCAGTATGCGGCGTTGACGGCGCGCTCGCCTGGGGGCTGGACTTGCAGCCGATCGCACCGAGCGCGACCCCCACGACCAACGCCGGGAGAAGCCACTTGTGCACGTCTCTGTTCCTTCTTGCGACAGGGGACTTGACGGCAGTATGGCAAGAACCTGTGTCGGTCTCGGCCACCAAATGGGGCCTATCTATGAGCGCGTGACGAGAGCAGACAGGCCGTTGATCTCATCCTGGGACGGATTGTGCCGCGCCGCGAACAGGGCTATAATATATGACTGCCGCCTGTAGAGCCGCGAGAGTTGCTCCGATGGGAAGTGTTGAAACATGCCCTACCAGCACGTACTGACCGTATATGACGGAAGCGCGCAGTCCGAGGAAGTGCTCGACATGGTATGCCGGATCGTCCGGCCCCACCGCGCGCGGCTCACCGTCTTGATCGTGAAGATCGTTCCGCTCACGGAGGAACTGCCGACCTACACCCAGGGCGCCGACCCGGAGATAGACGCCTTGGTGGCGCGCGCCGACCGCTTCTCCCACGAGCGCAAGGTGAACGTGGCCACCTCCGTCCGCTATGCCCGCACCCTGGGTCCGGCCGTGGTCTCGGAGGCGCGGCTCCACGGGACGGACCTCGTCGCCCTTTCCGTGCCGGATCTGGAGTTGCTCCCCTCCGAGGGGGTCCACCACAGCGACGTGCGCACCGTACTGCGGCAGACCACGTGCGCGGTGATGTTGTGCCGGCCGGGGAGATAGCCTGCGCATGGCCTTCTTCCCGCGGTTCACGACCACCAACCGGATCACGGCGGCGCTGACCCTGATCGAGCGGGCGCGCGGTTTTCTCGAGGCGGCGAAGCTCTCGGAGGACTGGGTTGCGGAGATGCAGGCGCGCGCGCTGGTGCGGGAGGCGCACTCCACCACCCATATCGAGGGAACGCACCTCACCCTAGAACAGGCCGAACGGATCTTCGCCGGTCAGGCTGTGCCTGAGGCGGACCTTGACGACCAGCTCGAGTTGCTGAACTACCGAAACGCCTTTGACCTCGTGGCCGGCTATCTTGGCAGCGGCGCGCCCATCGCCGAGGGCCTGATCAAGGATATCCATCGGCGGCTGGTGCAGGGCGTGCGGGGGAACCGCGCGCGACCGGGCGAGTACCGGACCATCCAGTGCTACGTCGTGAACACCGCCACCGGCCAGATCACCTATACGCCGCCCCCGCCCCAGAAGGCGCCCGGGCTGATGGAAGAACTGACGGCCTGGCTCAATGCCGAGACGGAGATCAACCCCGTGTTAGTGGCGGGGACGGCGCAGTTCCAGCTCGTGCACATCCACCCGTTCTGCGACGGGAACGGCCGGACCGCGCGCCTGCTCTCCACGCTCTGTCTCTACCGCACAGGCTATGACTTCAAGAGGCTCTTCACCCTCAGCGAGTACTACGACCGAGATCGGCCGGCCTACTATGAGGCCATTCGCAGCGTTCGCGAAAACGACATGGACATGACCAGATGGCTGGAGTACTTTGCGGAGGGCCTCGCGACGCAACTAGGAGAGGTGCAGACGCGGGGGGAGGCGGTGATCCGGAGGGACGTGTTGGCGCACAGACATGGACTCTCCGATCGGCAGCGAGTGGCGCTGCAATGGGTGCTTGAGCGCGGGATACTGACTACCAATGATCTGGCAGCTCTCTGTCCAGGGATCAGTCGCAGGAGCCTTCAGCGGGACCTGAGGGAGATGGTGGAACTGGGGCTGCTCACCTCCGAAGGGGCCACCAATCGGGTGTCCTACCGCTTTCGAGAGGGTGAGCAGTGAACTTGCGACAATCTTGCGACACAACTCGCGACACCCCGCGGTGACAAGCTGTGACAGGCCACTGTGTCAGCCACCTACCGACGTTTGCTTGCTTCTGATAGCGTTGACACCCCCAAAGTCGCCGTGCTATACTCTCGCCGCCGCAAGAGTGTGGAATATCGGCGGAGAGGGCGTTCTCACGCCTCCGGGAAGGTCGGCAGATGGCGAAGAAGATCCTGGCCTGTGATGACGAGCGCCATATCGTGCGCCTAATTCAGGTGAACCTGGAGCGCTCCGGCTATCAGGTCATCACCGCCTTCGACGGCACGGAGGCGCTCAAGAAGGTGGAGGCGGACCGGCCCGACTTGATCGTGCTCGACGTGATGATGCCCAAGATGGACGGTTTCGAGGTGCTCAAGCGCCTTCAGGCCAATCCCGAGACGCGGGAGATCCCGGTGATCATGCTCACCGCGAAGGCCCAGGACGTGGACGTCTTTCGCGGTTGGTCCTCCGGGGTCAGCGCCTACCTCACCAAGCCGTTCAACCCCCTCGAGCTGCTCACGTTCGTGAAGCGCATCTTCAGCGGGCACGACGACTACGACGACGGCGAGAAGACCTGGGATCTGTGAGGCGGGAAGTGGTGGAGAACTGCTGCGGCGTCGAGAATTGCACCGGTGTTGAGGAGCAGGACCACGCGGCCTGGGTGTGGGGGGCGGTGGCCGCGGGCGTGGTAGTGGGCGCGGTCGGCGTGATCTGGCTGATGCAGTACCGCAAGCCCG
>CAZUGW010000467.1:2076-2718 GCA_964620055.1 uncultured bacterium | reverse complement strand
GGCCCCACCCGCCGCCCCGCCCCTTGCCTCTTTCCTCTGCGTTCATCTGTGTCCATCTGTGGTTAATACTGTTGCCGCTCTCCGCCCTCGGAGTCTCCAGATGAGAGACACAAAGTCTCCGCAAGTCTCCCAGATTCCGAGATTCTCGACGTCACTCCGTAGATGTGTCTCCCTCTTACGCAATACAACAAAGAGTATGGCGATGACGACTTCCCCGGAGTTGCGCCGGACTTCCCCCGCCGCCCCAACCCTGAGCCCTCCCTGCAGGCAGCCGAACCTCCTCCTCCCTTTGCCCTTTTGCCTTTGCCCTTTTGCCTTTTGCCCTTCCTCCGCCTTCTCCCGTCTCCCTCCGATAGACGCCACCCGTCTCCGCGTAGACACCCCCCGCAGGACCCTCCCCGCTCCGCGCTCCCACCTCGGCGCCGGCCCGGGAGGCGCCGGCCGGCCGCTGCCACACGAACAATTCAATACTCGTTCCGCGACGGGCCAGCCGTGTGGCGATTACCTCCAGCGGGAACAGCAGAGCCCCCCAGAGATACCCGACCACGTTCCTTCGCCGCCCCTGCAGCCGGCCCAAGGCCGAGCTGACCAGTCGCCAGTGCGCGTGGAGAAGGCGGCCGGCCGGGCCGCGCGGGAGGTTCA
>CAZUGW010000467.1:610-2066 GCA_964620055.1 uncultured bacterium | reverse complement strand
AGACCATGGTGATGAAGACCGGCGCGGTGCAAACAGAGCGCATCCCGTGATGACGCAGGGCGTCGTCACACTCGCGGAGGGGCCGCAGCCGGACGTGGGCGGCGCTGTGAGAATCCGCGCCGCGCCGCGGAATGTCGGTCAAGAGCAGATACCCGCCGGGGGCGACGTGCCGCGCCGCGTTGGCCAGCGCGATCTGATGGGCGGCGTCGTCGGTGATGTGAAACATGACGTCGAAGATGGTCACCAGGTCGAATCGTTCCCCCAAGTCGAACGGGACGCCGATATCCTGCACCAGGAACCTGTGCGCGGGGTGCCGTTCGCCCAGGCAACTGACACTGCGCGCGGTGAGATCAAGGCCGACGATGCGACCGGCGCCGAGCTGCTCCCAGATCGGGATATAGAAGCCGCTGCCTACCCCGAGTTCCAGGACCGACCTCCCGGCCACCGCGATCTTGTGCTTCCTGAGCGTCCGGAGCAGCACCGCCCGGCGCACCGCGTACAGCCAGCGGTTCCATCCCAGGCCGGCTTTGAGCAGGCCCACGGTGGCCAGCGAGCATTCCCCCTCCAGTCGCTGCGTCCAGTACTCTCGCGGCTCATACGTTTCCGTGTGAGTCATCCGCAAGCTCCGTTCTCGGCCCACTGCGCCAGGCCCTTGCGGGCCAGCAGTTCGCGATAGAGCGCCTCGGTCTGTTGCACCATCACCGCGGCGTCGAAGGCCGGCCGCACGCGCGCGCGCCCGGCGCGCGCCATTCGGTCCGCGCGCCGAGGGTCCTGCAGCAGGCTGACGATGCCGTCGGCCAGGGCCTCGGGGTCCGCGCAAGGCGTCAGCACCCCGGTGCGGCCGTCACTCACGATCTCCCGCGTCCCCCCCGCGTCGGTGGCGACAACCGGGCGTCCCAGGGCCAGGGCTTCCGCGACCATCAGGGGCAGTCCCTCGGTCTGGGAGGCGCTGACGCAGACCTCGGCGGCGCGCATGAGATCAGGCAGGTCGCCGCGGAACCCGAGCGAGAGCAGATCCCCGCGGCCCATCAGTTCGGCCGCCTCCGCCTCGACCTGCCTCTGCAACGGGCCTTCTCCGGCCAGGACGGCGACGGCCTGGGGCACGCGGTCGAGCACGCGGGCGAAGGCGCGCAGAAAGCAGGCGTGATCTTTCTCCGGGACAAATCGTGCCGGATACAGCACGAGGGGCCGACCGTTTTTCAGTCCCAGCGAGGCGCGCACTTCCTGGGGCGAGGCGCCGACGGCATCGAGGCGCGCGAGGTCCAATCCGCTGTGAATAGTGAGAAACTTCTCGGGAGACGCGAGGCCCCGCGCCACGTACTCCTCCGTCTCGTGCGAGGACTTGGTGATGATCCGATCCGTCCATCGGGCGAACCATCGCTCGGCGACCGCGACCGCGCGCTGCGCCCGCGGTGACAGATAGGCTTCGTGGAAGACCGTGCCGTGCGGCGTATGC
>CAZUGW010000467.1:0-549 GCA_964620055.1 uncultured bacterium | reverse complement strand
TTCGCGGTGTGGGTATGCACGAGATCGAACCGCCCGCGACGCATGACCTGGCAGAGCTGCCACGCGGCCTGGAGGTCACGCCGAGGAGAGATCGGGCGCACGAGATTCGCGATCGGGTGGAACGCCTCCGCCAGGCTCGCGCCCCGTTCCACCCATTCTCCCTCCGGATGGCAGGCCAGAGAGACGCGGAACCGCCGTCGGTCCAGGCCGGCCAGCAGTTCCAGCACCTCCCGCTGTGCACCGCCGCGGAGGAGACGCGTGATCACCACCAGAACTTCTGCGCGCCGGGGTGAGCTTCCCATCAGGCCGGCTCCCGAATCACACGCGTCACGGGGCGCGCCCGCACTTGCCGATGGCGTCTCCGCGCTTTCCACAGCAGGGCGCCATGGGCGGCCCAGACGAGCATGAAGGGGACGAACTGCGCCCGGGCGCGGTACGCGATTCCCATGTTCGGCAGCGCGAGCGCATAGATGAGCACGGCGGGAAGGACGAGCCCGACGAAGGCCATAGCTTCCGCGCCGCGCCTTCGCCGGTCAACCGAGGCCCCCC
>CAZUGW010000466.1:0-2727 GCA_964620055.1 uncultured bacterium | reverse complement strand
TTGTTGCGGGCGGCGAGGTACGTCGCGATCTGGAAATAGGCCGAGGCCGCTCCTGCCGGCCCCAGCCGCTGCGGGTCCTCGACCGCCTTCTTCAGCAGCTCTAATCCTTCGTCCACCTTCCCCTCCCGGAGCGCCTGATAGCCCTTGATCTCCGGGTCCGCCGTCTCCACTTTGGCCTTCGCCCGAAGCTCCTTCGTGTATTGCTCCCAGGCCCGGCTCTGCCGCTGATTGGCGAGGCTTCTCAACTCCTCCTTCTTGTTCTTCTCGAAGTCGGGCGGAAACTGGCGCTCGCGCTTCTCCACCTTGATGAGCAAATAGCCGTTCGGCGTCTTGATCGGCTCGCTCACCTGCCCGACCTGCAGCGGGGCCACCGCCTTCAGCCACACCGGGTCCATGTTGCGCACCAGCATGGACTCGCGCACCCCGCCGGTCATCTTCACCTCCGCATCGTCGGACTGTTCCCGCGCCAGCTTGGTGAAGTCGGCCCCGCCCCGGATCTTCGCCAGCAGGTCATCCGCCTGCTTCCGGGCCTGCGCGTCGGTCCGGTCCGGCTGGCCCGGCCGTTTCAGGCTCACGGTGACCTCACGCGGCGTGATCGAATCGTAAGAGGCCAGCAACTCCGGCTCGCTGATCGGGGGCGGCGGGGCGACCTGGGCCTTCAGCTTTTCCGTCATGATCTCCAACTCGACCCGGGGGCGATCCTTCTCCCAGAAGAGGTCGTTCAGCATCCCGCGGAACGTGCCCTCGCTCACACTATCGTGCCGCTGCCCGTCTATCTGAGAGGCGAACTGCGCGTAGATCTTTTCGAGGTCCCGGCCCTTGCCCTGGACTTTCAGCAGCTCCACTTCCTGGTTGACGTTCTCGTCAATCTTCTTGCCGACCTCGCTCTTGCTGACCTGAAGGCCCTTGGCCACGGCCTCCTGGCGGACCAGTTCGTTGTTGATGGCCGTATCCAGCGCCTCCATTCGGAAGGTCCACAGACGCTCCACGCCGATGCTGCCGCCCACTTGGGCGTAGATGGACTGCATCTGCCCCAGGCTCTGGTTATAGGCCTGCTCGAAGTCGGCGCGCGTCAGCGTCTGGCCGTTCACTTTGGACACGGGGTCCGAGGCGCCTGGCCTCTCCTCTTTCTCGGACGGGTTGACGCCGGGCAGGAGTCGGCCCCCGGTTCCCGAGAACATCAACGGCAGCGTGACGATGAAGATGAGCGCAAGGATATAGAGAATCCACTTCCCAAAGCGGCTCACGAACCGCTTCTTCATTGCCTGAATGGACATGGCCGATGCTTACCTCTCCGTAGGTTACTCATTCCTGCGCGGGCGCCTCCGGCGCGGCGGTGAGGCGCTCGCGCGCCGTGCGCACCGCGGTCAGCACCCGCGTGACATACTCCTCGAGATTGGCCAGGGCGCGCGTCGCGTACTCCTCCGCGCTCCGCCTGACCTCCGCCGCCTCCGCGTTGGCGCGCTGGAGGATCTCGTCGGCTCGCCCCGCGGCGCGCCGCACGATCTCGTCGTTCGCGACCAACAAGGCCGCCTGCTCCCGCGCCTCCTCCAGCAGACGGTCGCGCTCCGCCTCCGCGCTCTCCAGAATCCGCTCCCTATCCTGGAGGATCCGGTTCGCCGTCTTCACTTCCTCCGGGAGGGCCGAACGAATGCGATTCACCTGGGTGAAGAACCGATCGAGGTCGAATCCCCAGGCGCGATGCATCACCTGCGGACGGTGCTCTTCGCCCATCCGCTCCAGTTCCTCTAGGCGCTTCAGGATCTCTATGGGGACCCCTCCTTTCCCTGGGAGCCGTTCATCTCGCGCACGCGCTCCTTGAGTCGTTGCTCCACCTGGGGAGGCACGAATCCGGACACGTCTCCGCCATAGCGGGCGATATCACACACCGTACTCGAGCTGAGATAATGATACTCCGGCGCGGGCGTAAAGAAAACCGTCTCGACCTCCGGCGCCAGCGCCCGGTTGGTGGAGGCCATCTGCAACTCGAATTCGAAATCGCTCACCGCGCGCAGGCCCCGCACCAGCACGTTGGCGCCGGAAACCCGCGCGTAATCCACCACCAGGCCGGGCACTACCTCCACCGCCACGTTCTCCATCGCCTGGCAGACCTCGCGCAACATCGCCACCCGCTCTTCCGTCGTGAAGAGGGGTGACTTTCTAGGGTTCACCGAAACCCCCACGATCACCTTGTCGAACAGCGCGGCCGCCCGCCTGATGACATCCAGATGGCCAAACGTCACCGGGTCGAACGTGCCCGCATAGAGGGCGATGCTCACTCCGCCTCGCCTCCGATCTGGTAGTAGTCCAAGATAGTTTCTCCGAACCTTCCCTGTTTCATTCTCCTGAAAGGGCCTATCTGCTCCTCGATCTCCTCGTGCCGGGAACGCTGCAGCACCAGCACCCCGCGCTCCGCCAGCATCTGCGGCCACTCCGCCAACCGCGTCATGGTCGCCCGCGCCTCGTTCCGCTCGTAGGGCGGGTCCGCGAAGATCACCTCGAACTGCGCCCCCTCCTGGCGCAGAATGGCCAACCCTCGCGATACCGGCGCGACGATGACGCGCATTCGGTCAGACACTTCACACCGCGCCGCGTTCTCCCGGATCACCTCTCCGGCCGGGCGGTGGAACTCGACGAACACCGCCTCCGCCGCCCCCCGGCTCAGGGCCTCCAGCCCCACCGCCCCCGCCCCGGCGAAGAGGTCGAGAAACCGCGCCCCCACGATCC
>CAZUGW010000465.1:709-2728 GCA_964620055.1 uncultured bacterium | reverse complement strand
AGAAGATAAGCGCAGATAGGCTATGAATCGTCGGGCGGGGAGGCGAAGAGGCGAAAGGCGAACAGACGGTGGGGGGGAGGCCGGGGCATGAGGCAATCGTCCTGGGCGTGATTCGACTACCGCAAACGCGACGGTTCAAGAATGGCAGGAGACAAGCTCCTGCCATTCTTGAACAGAGGCCCGCAAGGGCCAAGGGGAGGCGGGGACCGGCGGTCCCGACGAGCGGCATTATGTCCAGGTATCCGGCCTTGTGTAGTTCGCTGGGGCTTCGGCGCTGCGTGCCGAAGCAATCGAACGGACAGAGCGCCCGTTGGCGCTCTGACTACTGGCCAGATTGATCCTTCGCTTCGCTCAGGATGACAAGGTGGGTGCAGGTTGCGAGGCGAGGGCGTGACTGGGGGCGCAGTCGGTGGAGCTTCGCGAGTGACCAAGCGGGAAACCCAAGGTGGAAGTGCTGCACAATGAAGCGGAGGCCCTGTAGCGCAAGTGCCCGCGAATCACACTTGCGCGACCGGCCAGTCGTAGGTCGCCGCTGTCACCTTCCGGTAGTTCTCATCGAGCGCGGGTTCCAGGAGCAGGATGGCGGCGAGGCGGCGGGCCATGTGGGTGACTTCCCGCGCCTCGTCCAGGGTGAGCGACCGGCCGAGCAGGTCACGCTCCCGATAGCTGAGCCACTTCTTCATCACCTGGTAGCCGCCGATGGCACCCTGGATCTCAGTGGCGGTGTCTCCCTGCTACCGGAAGCGCCCGCCCTCTGCGTAGATCCGGCGGGCCTGCACCTTCCGGTCTGGGCTCCAGACATATCTGGGCTGGCCCACGGTCACGTTCAGGGGAAACTCGGTACAGCGGGATCTGATCACCCCATGCTCGGCTAGAGAGAGACCCAGGCCCGCGGCCACGATCTCATCTATCCGCTCGGATAGCTCTGCCATCCGGGCCTCGATGCCGCTGAGTTGCCCCGCAACCTCCCGCACTCGCGCCGCGATCACGGCCCGAGCGGCCGGCGAGCGCGGGATCAGCAGTCCCTGCAACGCATGCTGGTCGAAGACCTCCTCGGTGGACGCCAGCGCCGCCATGCGCGCCATCATAAGCGTATCCTGGTCGGGCGCGTGTAGCACTGAGCCTCGCACGGTTAGATCGCGAGCGGTGATCTGAGCCGCGGCCAGATCGCCCGCTTCAATCTGCTGCTCATCGCCTTCCAGGTGCACGCCTACGGCTCCGGCGCTCAACCACTCCGTCACACCGGCGATACCTTCGCGGTAGGCGTCCAGCTCAGTGACCTGGGCCGCTTCTGACAGGTCGGAGGCCTCCTTGCCCAGAGCATGTAGCTCGTGGCCGGCCTCGACGGTAAGCGTCGGCCACGGCAGTGCATTCAGGTGCCGCGGGTACCAGGTGGAGCGACGCCGCAGGAGAATCGCAGCCCGCATGGTGAGGAATGAGTAGTACCGGCACAGCCTCGAGTTCACGATGGCGGCCATTACGTAAGCGCTGCACTGGCGAGGTACGAGCACCAGGGACGAGTCTTGTGCGGCCGCCTTAAGGGGATCCACCACAGCCGCCACGAGTGTGGGGTAGATCCTGGGCACGAGACACACGAGCGTGTCCGAAGGTTCGCCGTCGGGGACGAGGCCTGCGATGTCGAGAGCATCTCGGCCGAGCCCTGCTTGGTTCCGCCGACCCTCATTCTGCCGGTAGAATGAGAGGTCCCTCCAGATACTCCTGCCTCTTGCCCGCGAGATCCTGGACAGGTCCACCACCTCTTCAGGCGATGACACCCCATAGGCCGCGATGTGCTGCCCCTTCATCAAGGAGACCGCTTCAGCAGGGGTGCCCTGACCGGCCGCAGTGACTATCTCCTGACCGCTGGCAGCCAGCGTAATGCCAAACTCAGCATGGCCGCCGCTCGGGCTAAGCTTGGGTGCCGCAGACAGCTTTTCAAGGATCGGGAGATCGCGCGCTGTGACATCCAGTGGCCAGTCGCCGCTGGGGCTTATCCGCAGCCACGCGTCGTAAGGCAAC
>CAZUGW010000465.1:0-699 GCA_964620055.1 uncultured bacterium | reverse complement strand
TCTGAGACGTGGGCCGAACGGAAATCACCCTCGTGGCCTGCGTCCGCGAGTTCCTTCTTGCTGGCCAGCCCAGTAACCACTTTCACCCGGTGCCCGGGTGGGGGGGGGGATTTCCTTACGAAGAGGAGCATGGGGATGATGTCGGCATCCGGGAAGACCTCCTTCGCCATCCACTCCAGGGAGACGATCTCCTCTATCGTGTACTGCTGCAGCCGCCTTCGCAGTTCCGCCGCGTCCGCGGCGTTCGCCTGACCGATGGGCGCCACCATCCCGACTACGCCGCCCTCCTTCAGCCACGTGCGCATCGCCATGTCGAGGAAGTAGGAGGCCAGGTCCGTGTTTCCTGAGCGTAGGTCAGGGAAGGCCTGAGCTAAGGCCGCCCCATCACCGTCTGGCAGTCGCTCATTGCGGACGAAGGGCGGATTCCCCACGACGTAGTCGTACGCGTGGCTGTGCAGCGATGCCGCCTCCCCAACGGTCGGAGCAACCTCGGCTTGGGCGCTCGGCGAGAGCAGCGAGTTCATCGCCGCGACATCGAACCCGTCTATCGTGAACGCGGGATCCTCCGCCTTGGCCTCGCGGTATGTGTCGAGCATCACGAATAGCAGGCTCAAGTGGGAGAGGAATACCGGGAACGGGTTGATGTCCCTGCCTGTGACGGATTCCTTGATGAGTTGCACCTTGCGTCTTGCTGTCAGG
>CAZUGW010000464.1:0-2731 GCA_964620055.1 uncultured bacterium | reverse complement strand
TCCGGCGCGCCCAGGCCGTGACTCTTCTTCGCCCAGGTCTTGCCGTCATCCGTGGACTTCCACACCCCGTCCTCGAAGAAGCCGGCGTACAGCGTCCGCGCGCCCGGCTTGCTCTTCGGATCGAGCACGATGGAGGTGCAGGCTTTGGCTGGCAGATCGCGCTGAGCTGCCTGCCAGGTGTCGCCGAAGTCGGTGGAGAGACAGACGCCGCCGGGCAGATTCGACTGGTGGTAGCCGCCGATGATATTGTAGTTCGGGATATCATGCGTGTTGGAGAACGCTCCCCACATTTTCCCCTTGACCTGCGGATCGAAGGCCACCTCGTAGCAGGTGTTCGACCACGGCGTCCACTTGGATTGCGGCCACCAGATCCACGACTTGCCCGCGTCGAGCGACCGCGCCCAACCGATGTCGGTGTAGGCGACGTAGTGCCGGTTGGGCTGGAACGGGTCAATGTAATAGTGCCACGTGGTGGTCACAACCAGGCCGTTGCACACCCAGGCGCAGCCCGGCACGGGCTTCTGGCCGGGGGCGAGGAGGGTGTGGCCCGGCTCCCAAGTCTGGCCGCCGTTGCGGGTGATGAAGGCCTCGCCGCTGACGCGGAGCACGCGATCCGGATCGGCCTGGCAGATTGCCGCGCCAAAAGCGCCGCCCTGATCGCTCCGGCCCTGCGCGACGGTGAAGTAGTCCGGCCCCTCGTTGTACTCTTTGAAGCGCGGGTCCATATACATGGTCTGGCGCCAGGTCTCGCCGCCGTCATCGCTGCGATAGACGCCGGGGTTGTAGGGTGGATGGAACCCGGTGCTGGTGTTGAAGGCATAGACCGTGAGCGGTTTGGCGTTGGTGGTGAGCAGGAAGGGGTACTGCGCGATGTCACCGTCGCCGTACTCGTCGGACTTAGTGGTCTGGGTGTTGATGCCGCCCTGCATCGCGGATTCCCAGGTGTCGCCGCGGTCGCGGGAGCGATACACGCCGCCGGTGAACCGACCGTCCTTGATGACGCTGGGAAGGGAGCAGTAGAGCATCACCGTCCCTGTCTTCGGGTCCGCGCCGCCGGCAAAGGACTTGATCTCCGGTGAAACTAGCCCCGTCATCGCCTGTTCCCACGTCTGCCCGGTGTCGGTCGAGCGCCAAATGCCCTTCTCCGTAGCGGCGAACATGCCCCGCGCGTTGCTCGCGCTGGTGCGATCGAAGAAGAAGCCGACGGCGCGGCCCGTCGGGCCCTCGCACTTTGTCCAGGTCTGCCCCGCGTCGCGAGAGAGCGAGACCCCCTCGCCCGAGCCGGCCAGCATCAGCGACGGCTCCTCGGGGTCGAGCGCGATCTCACCCTCAGGGTAGAAGTCGCCAACGTAGGCCCAATGCACGCCCCGGTCCTTGCTCAACTTCAGCCGTCCGGTCGCGCCGTCGCAGGCGTAGATGAGGTTGGCGTCCTTGGGGTGGAACCCAGGGCGACAGGAGGTGGAGGAGCGGAGTTGGCGCTGATGGATCATGGTCCAGTGGCGGCCGCCGTCGTTGGAGATGTAGGCCCCGGACATGTCGCAGTTGATCATCATCAGGTCGGGGTCAAGAGGGCTGATGCCGGGTGCGAACATCCCGCCGCCACCCGACAACCCGATCGGCTCCCACTGATAGTTCGGGAACCCGGCCTTGGCCTTCGATCCCGCCTGACACGCCGGGGAGAGCATCACCACCGCTGCCACCAGCGCGGCCAGCCCTACAGAGCACCATCTCAGCATCACGACCCTCCTGCGCGGGGATGGAGGGAAGGTTCGTTGGGGGAGGGCGGGGGTCCTGCCGGTCGCGGCAAGGCCGGAATAGCAGAACCTTTTACTGGTATTAATGGCAGAATCTAGGGGGATTCAGAAGCATATATGTTCCACGCGGGACATTGAAAGCAGTGGATGACTTTGCTTAATGAATGGACACGGCGAACAGGCGATAGGCGAAAAGCGGGGCTAACCGGGAGGGCTGTACCGGTTCTCAAGTTGCGTCACCCGGCGCTCCAACTGGGAAAGTTTCACTATCAGGTAGATGGGAAGCGCCAGGAAAAAGAGGGTGTAGACGACGAAGACAAGCAGCATCCCCAATATCTCCTGCGGACCCAAGCCGAACATCGCAACCTCCGTAGAGCGGCCGGCGCCTAACAGACGAGCCGGCAGATGCTGGAATCTACCATCTTTCAGGTGGGGCGTCCACGGCCGAGAGGCGGCGAGACGGCAGGGGTCGGCCGCCCGCGCGTCGCGAATCTGCGCGGAGACGGCCGCAGGAGAACGCGGGGGCAGGCGCAAAGTAGGGCAGGCGCAGGCTAGAAGCCTGCGCTACGGGAGGCGGGCGATGCGGACGCGGATCTTCGACTCCATGACGAACGAGGAAGTGACGGGCTATCTGCGCCACAATGACCTGATCTTCCTCCCGGTGGGGACGGTGGAGATGCACGGCGAGATGCCCGTGGGGTGCGAGCACGTATTGCCGTTGGCCTTCGCGACGCGTATGGCCGAGCTCGCGGACGGTCTGGTGCTGCCGCACTTGGCCTACTTCTATCCCGGCGCCACCGCGATAGGCCGCGGGACCATCTCCGTCACCCCGAGCGAGGGCGCGGCCTATCTCAAGGCGATCTGTCACTCGCTCTGCCGCCAGGGCTTTCGGCGGCAGGTGCTGCTCACCGCGCACGGCCCGGCCCACCTGACCCTGTCCCAGGCAGCGCGGGAGGTGTTCGAGGAGACGAAGTGCG
>CAZUGW010000463.1:0-2733 GCA_964620055.1 uncultured bacterium | reverse complement strand
CGATAGTTCCGGGCCTTGAAGCCACGGGTGGCCCGGCCCCGTGCGGCTTCGATGGTCTCACGAAGCAACTCCTCTTTGTCCTTGGCCCGCTGGTAGCGGGTACTGGGGATCAGCCGCTCGAGCGCCCGGCGTGTCGCGGCATCCACCACTGCGCGACGGTTTCCGAACAAGGCGGGCGGCTCGTCTTTCCCGGCCTTGGCCGCAGCAGGGCCGACGTTCTGAGACCGCAGTTCCTTCGAGGCAATGTCTGTGCGTTCCGGTGTCGGTGCGCCCACGCCGAAGAGCGCCCGGCCCACGCCGCCGGGATTTTTCGCTACGTCGCCCAAGGGAGAAAGACGCGGCTTGAGCGTTTCACGCCACCAAGGGACGCGATCCTTCACATAATCGCCAGCCGTTTCCTTCTCCCGGCGGGCGATGGGGTCCATGCCGCGCCCTACCGCCGAGACGGCCGACGGAACAAAGCTGCCTGCGAAGCTGCCCAAAAAAGCGGACCCCTTTTTCTCGGACTGGC
Organism: uncultured bacterium; assembly: GCA_964620055.1. Taxonomy (GTDB): domain Bacteria; phylum Armatimonadota; class Hebobacteria; order Hebobacterales; family Hebobacteraceae; genus CAZUGW01. The sequence goes on along the minus strand of CAZUGW010000463.1, from coordinate 2,222 downwards.
TCAAGGCTTCGACAAAATCTTTCGTGCCTCGCAAGAACGGCTGCTCGAGGGCTACTCTTCCAAAGGCCAGCGGCGTACCCGCGAGACCCTCCTTCTGGGACAGATACCGGAGTTCTGCGCCAAGGATCACCAACATACCTATCGGGCCGAGGCGAGCCGCGTTCACCCACTTGCCGCCCCGATTGATGGAATTGGGCTGAATGTCACTTTGCTCGCGCACATTGCGGTCGTCTGGATCGCGGGGTGTGGACCCCACGGCTAGCCCCGCCTCACCCATCTGCCAGCCCTTATAGAGTAAGAGGCCGCCCACGCCCACGCGGGCGAGTTTTTCCGCAAGGGCACGCTGATGGGCGGGCGTCTTGATTTTCAGGATGTCATCAAATGTATTCACGAGACCCAGCGGCGAGTATTCAAGGGTCCGTTTTACGATATTGGTCGGCGTTCGCACAAAAGGCGTGAGGGCTTCAGCGGCAGCCCCCACTGCTCGCGTCGGGGCGTTGTCGCTGGAGATGAGCCGGCGCTTGAACGCCAGAATGGCGCTCGCCACATCGCTGTGTTCGGTAAATGTGGCGAACGCACCATCGTAGGCGGCCGCCTCGACATCTGCCGCAATGGCGGTGTCCTTGTGCATGAATGTCTGGACCTGTTGCTCAAAGTCCGCCGCGCCCCGCGTCTTACCAAGGCCCAATGTCCGAAGTTCTGCCCGTTCTCGGAGACTGGCGTACATGGCGGCCCGATTAAACGTCTTATCGGCAGCGCCCAGCGCCCCATACACGGTGCCAGTAAGCGCCTGCAAGAATCGGCCAATGGGCGTATCGCCCTGGTTCACATGCGGTGCATCCAGCGCGGCAAGAATGTTCTCACTGTCAATGTTGTCGGCGAGGTGTTGAATCACGCTCGAGCCAGCCGCCCGCAGTTTCTTGCCGAAGCCGGTTGCAGCGCTATACGCCTCGCCTGCACGCTTGACGCCGAAGCCTTCGTAGAAACCGTCCTTCATGCCGGCGAGATACGCCTTCGGGCGACCCAGAAGGGAAAGCGACTTACTCCGCTGTCCGGTTGCTAGAGAGAGTGCACCGTCGAGTGCTACCGCAAGCGGGTGAACGACGCCCTGCTCGACTACTCCAAAGAGGGCGTTTGAGAGTACGTTTGATTCATGCGTCACCGGCACCGTGAGGAGGCCGGCTTTGCGGAGGTCCAGGAGCTTCTCGATCAGGGTGTTGGTCTGTGCCGTCCGCATGATATGCACGAGCTTCTCCTGCGCCTCGGCGCGGAGCTTGCCGGTTGCCGGGTCGAGCCCATCCCGAATCAGGGTGTCTACGTTGTCGCTGATACTCTGGGGCAGTGAGATGCCCGGAGGTAGTTTGAGCGACCGCCGGAGCTGGAGCTTCCAGAATCCCGGCTCCGTAACATCGCGGGCCAGGAACCGCAGGGTCCGCAGGACGCGGCCCGCGTTGCTCCCCGCCCGCGTGCCCAGCGCGAGCGCCTGGTCCATGCCGACCATCGCCGCCCGGTAGTCTGCCTCGTGCTGTTTCCGAACATCGGCGCCAAGGGTCACGTCGTCCATCTTGGCAAGCAGTTCGACTGCACGCTTTTTCGAGCTATGCGCCACGTCGCCAAGCGCCTGCACTTCGGGGGGCGTCAGGGCGATCCGCTCAGACCGGAGCAGCTTCTCGGTATTGACATAGCTGGCCCAGTCACGATTTTCCGCGTCCGAGACATGGCGGCGAGACTTCCCCTCGAGCGCTAGTCGGCGCTGTTCGGCGACAAACTTTTCGCCCGTCGGATCGAGTGCAAGCGACGACCCGTTGAGGACGGGCTCGGCGAGCTTTGCGTCGCCGACCGTTGTTCCCCGAGTGTATCCGCGTTCGTAATTACTTGCCCGGCCACCCTCAACCAGCGTGCCAGGTGTCACGACCTTTCCCTTAACCTGCTCTACGCCGCGATCCAGCTTTACATTCAGGGCCGGAGCATCCGGCTTCACTCGGGCGACTTGACCACCTTCAGGTGTGCCACGACCACCACGGAGCGCGGCCATCGCCCCCGCGCCGATGGCGCCGCCGATCAGAGCGTTTCGCCCACGTTCGCTCGGCGTATCGCCCTGGGTTGCGCCAAAGGCGGCGCCTGCTGCGCCACCTCCGATGCCACCGAGCAAAGCGGGATTGACCTTGCCGGCTTCGTCAAAATCGGCCGGGTTGAAGCGGGCGCTCCCTGAGCCTCCGGCA
>CAZUGW010000462.1:2147-2747 GCA_964620055.1 uncultured bacterium | reverse complement strand
GCACGAAGATGTTCTGCACGCTGCCCGGGTCCTCCGGCACGAGGTTAGTGGAGACGGATTGGAAGGCGACAAATCTCCCCTCAGTGTTGATCGCGGGCACGCCGCTCTGCCCGTTTCCCTGGGTCCCGTCGGTCGCCACGCTCACGCGCTCGGTCCGTCCGCCCACCAGCACGTGGGCGAACACGTCCGGCACGCCGTTGATATCTTTGTTCACCAGATTGTCCGCGGTCGAGCCGAAGGCGACCACGGTTCCATTCCCGCTGATCGCCGGGTTCCCGCTCGCGCTGCTCTCTTGCTCCCCCAGGCTGGACACGCTCGCCAGCACGTTCACCCCGGTCAGGCGGTCGTGTACGAAGATGTTAGGGAACGCAGTTGTGCCCTCCGGCACGAGGTTGGTGGCAAGAGAGACGAAGGCCACGAACCGCCCGTCGGCGCTGATGGCGGCGGCGAAGCTGGTCGAGTTTCCCGGGGTGAGGCCGTCCGGGGCGACGCTGAGGCAGGTCGTGGTCCCGGCGGTCCGGTCGCGGACGAAGACCTGCAGCTGGACCCCCCCGGTGCAGCCGCTCGCCACCAGGTTCGTCGCGCCGGAGGCGAAGGCCA
>CAZUGW010000462.1:0-2137 GCA_964620055.1 uncultured bacterium | reverse complement strand
GTCGCGTTCGTGAGCTGGGTGAAGCCGACCCCCTGCGTCCAGAGGAAGATCTCGTAGGACCCGTCAGCATTCCCGGGGGCGCCGGGGGTGAGGTCATCGGATGAGAGAAATGCGATCCGGGTCCCGTCGGCGCTGATGGAAGGGAAGCCGCTGTCGTTGTTGGCCTGATTACCCAGGCTGTCCACGCTCGCCAGCTCGAGGTTGCCAGTGCGCAGATCGGCGACGAAGATGTCGCGCGCGAAGTTCCCGTCTCCGGAGACGAGGTTGGTGGCCAGGGAGGCGAAGGCCACAAACCTCCCGTTCGCGCTGACAGAGGGCGACCCGCTGAAGCCGTTACCCGCCTGCCCGAACCCCCGCCCGCTTATCAGGATAGTGTCAGTGCGAAGGCGATCCCGCACGTATACCTGCGGGATGCCGGTCAGCGAGCCGCCGGCCACAAGATTGCTGGCGCTGGAGACGAACGCCACCAGATTGCCGTCCCCGCTGATGCTCGGCGCGTCGCAGTTGGCGTTCGCGTCGCCCCCCAGATCGGTCAGGCTGACCCGCGCGGTGATCCCCGTCTGCCGATCCCGCGCGAATACGTTCTCGAAGATGCTCGTGTCGTTGAGCACCAGGTTCGTGGCGAAGGAGGCGAAGGCGACAAACCGCCCGTTCGCACTGATCGCCGCCGACACCGTCGGCCCGTTCGCCGGTACGCCGCCGAGTCCAACGCTGACCAACTCCGTCGGATCGGCAAAGCCCGCCGCCGCGGTCAGGCCCAGCAGCGCCGCGAGGAACCATACCACGCGCGAGGAGCGAAGCTGCATCTCACGCCACCTCCACCCGCGGAATCAGATCATGTTAGAGCATGACCTGCTCCCGCCCCTAGGCGGTGGCGCGCACATGTGATCGGAACTGGACACGCGCCCGCTCTGCGAGGAACGCCGGCGCCTTCCTCACCCCTTCAGCCACCGATCGAACCACGCCCACGCCTCGGCCTGCATCTCCAGATCGAGCTTGTGCGGCCCCGGGTAGAACCTGCCGATGTATCGCTCTGACGCCCCGGCCTTGTCGTAGATCGCGCGCAGCATCTCGTCCGCCCGGTGCATTTCGCTCCGCGTGAAGAGCGGGTCCTCGTTGTTCGAAAGCACCATCATGGGCTTCGGAAGCTGCAGCGCGATGATCTCGGCGTAGTCGAGGTACTGCGCGAGCATCGGCGTCCACATCATCCACGTGTGCGTCCAGGCCTTGTACAGCGCGCAGTCCCGCCACGTCGTCATCATCCCCGCGCAGATCCCGACCTGAATCCGCTCGTCAATCCCCGCGAGGTAGACGGTGCGGCATCCCCCACCCGACAGACCCGCGCATCCGATTCGGGTCGCGTCCACCTCGGGACGCGCGCAGAGCACGTCTACCGCGCGCATGTCATCGGACAGGAAGAGCGTTGGCCAGAAGGTGCCCGCGCACATCAGGCTCTTCCCCCAGATGCTCTCATGCTTCCCCGCCCACTCGTTGTAGGCGTTGATCTCCTCCACGGTTTCCGCCTCCGATACATCCTGCGCACCCCAGTGCATGGCCGGAGGCGTGTCAGCCACCCGCACCCGTCGCGACGCGAACGGCGCGGTATCGTGACACAGCACCGCATAGCCGCGCTTCGCCACCTCGTTCGCCCAGGCCGTGCCGCCGTAGTCCTCATCGCGATGGCGGCGCAGCATCGGGTGCAGCGGGCGGCCGTCATCCGCGATCTTCCGGTAGCCGAAGTACTTCATCCCCCCGTGATCGTGCAGGGCCACGATCCCCGGCAGCGGCCCCGTCGCGCCCGCGGGCTTCAGGAACACCGCGTCCGTCGGCGGGCCGTAGGGCAACTGCCAGCGCAGGATCTCCGCCTCCACCCCATCCACCACGTTCCGCTCCACCACCTCGACCTGCGGGGTTCCGCCCGCCGTGGCGGGCAGGGCCAGGCACTCCAGCATCTTCGCCCGCGCCTGCGCGCGCCACGCCTCCACGTCCTTGAACTCCGGCCGGCGATACGACAACAGCCCCGGTTCATTCGCCGCCAGCAGTGTGTCCAGCCACGACCCATAGGCTCCGACCATGTTGAGCTCCATTCGACCCTCCTGCACTTGCCTCCCCACGCTGTCATTCCGACCCTGAGCTT
>CAZUGW010000461.1:0-2751 GCA_964620055.1 uncultured bacterium | reverse complement strand
TGGTGGCGATGACACGCACCACCGCGGTGGTCCGTGTCGAGGTCGCCAACGACGTGAACCTTGTAGCTCCACCCCGGGTTAGCACCTAGGATCTCTGACAGTTGTTGGATCGTCAGGTCAACTCGCGAGATGCTCTGCAGGAACTTAGCCCATCCCGCCACTCCTTCAGCGGTCTCGAGGTAGACCTCGCGCTTCAACGCGTGCTCTCTCGCAGCCTTAGCCTCGCTGGCGGCATGTCGGAGTTGCTGCCGTACCGTCAGGCAGGTGATCGCCCCTCCAATAGCTGCGCCCACGAGGCCACTCGCCGCCGCCGTGATCCATATGCTGGCCGCCGTTGGGTCGCTCATTCAAGTCCTTCTTCAGGCTGCTGCCACGTCACCTTCCATTATTCCGGCACGGCAGCGCCACTGCCTTCTTCCCCTCTCTTGCTCACCGCGTTTTATTGACATCATACATAAAACCTGCTATCATACCAGTCTAACAATCTATCCGCCCCCACCAGCACCTTGACAACCACATCCGCCGCGCTGCCCGCCTTCTCGCCGGGACGGGGGAAGTGCAGATAACTCTCCGAAATGCGAAAACCGCCCAGGACGCACCAGAAGGGGGATAGGAGCGATCGGGATTGCGAATTTCGCACGTTTTCGCACCCCTTTCGCACCCCTTTCGCACGGCTTTCGCACGGCTTTCGCACGGTTTTCTCGCAACTCTCGCCAATCGCGTCAACGGGAGGGAGTTCGCGCTGCGCGTGGGTCTGCAGCTCGGGGGATACGAGACGTAGCGACTGGATAGCCCTGCCTGCGGCCCCAGCGACAGGGCCGCAGGCAGGGCAGAGGTGAATCGGTTAGTTCAGGGTGAGCGTGATCCTCACCAGGTCGAACGAGGTGTCGTAGACGTTGCTGTTCTGCGAGCAGCCGCAGACGTTGAAGGACATGTCCCCGGCGCCGTTCAGATAGGTCGAGACGGCGGTGGTTTCCCACGTGAAGGTCTGATCGGTGGTGGGCCACAACGTGAAGGCCAGCATATTAGTGTTCCCGCCGCCCACCGTGTGCATGTTGGACCAGTACTCGGGTGTGTCGGCGCGACTGTCCTTGAACTGGACCTCCACCTTGATCTTGTTCACCTGGGAAGGCGTGGAAGTGGTGTCGAAGTTGAACTGGAACCCGGAGTCGTAGTTGCTGGTGTTGGCGCGGGCGACGAGGTAGACGCCGTTGTCGGACTGCAGGTCCGCCACGCCTCCGGAGATGAGGGTGACCAAGGCGTTGCTCATGGTCTCCCAACTCGTGGGATAGACGTACACATCGCTTCCGCCCGTGACCGTGATGTAGTTGGTCTTGGTATTGGTGTTGTTGCCGCCCGCGTTGGTCGCGGTCAGCGCCACGGTATAGGAGCCTCCGGTGGTGTAGGTGTGGCTCGGGTTCTGCGCGGTGGAGGTGCCGCTGTCGCCGAAGGTCCAACTCCACGAAGTCGGAGAGCCGGTCGAGGTGTCCGTGAAGCTCACGGCCAACGGGGCCGTGCCGCTCGTCGGCGTGCCGATGAAGTTCGCCACCGGCGGGGCAACGGTCACGGTGATGTAGTTGGTCTTGGTGTTGGTGTTGTTGCCCTGGGCATTGGTCGCAGTGAGGGCCACCGTGAAGCTGCCGGTGCTGTTGTACGTGTGACTCGGGTTCTGCGCCGTGGAGGTTCCACTGTCCCCGAAGGTCCACGACCAGGAGGTCGGCGAGCCAGTCGAGGCGTCCGTGAAGTTTACCGCCAACGGAACCGGGCCGGAAGTGGGCGTGCCGGTGAAGTCTGCCACCGGGGGCGCAGGAGCCGCCGGGGGCTTGAGGGCGATGCTCATCAGGCCCTTCGCCGTCGCGGTCCCGCAGGTGACGGTGGTGTTGCCGTAAGCTCCGGCCGCTGACTTCTCGCCGGTAGCCAGCGCCAGTCCACCGCCATTGCCCGCGATCTCTGTATTGTCCGTTCGCTCGGTGAGGCCGACCAGATTGGCATTCGCCCAGGCCGAGAAGTTCGCCGTGCCGGAGGCATCCGGCAGAGCCGTGGCGATCGCCGCCACGACGAGTGAGTTGGTCACGGTGGTGGTGGCGCCAGGAATCGCGCCGCTGGTGTCAACCGTAGCCTCCACGCCGCCCGCGGTCACGTCCCACGGGTTGCCGGAGGTGGCCGCGCCGCGAACCGCGATGATGCGACCCATCTGGTGATTCCCAGAGTCGCTCGTGGTCGGCGCGCCCTGGGTCCCGTTGTAGCGCGACCAGAACACCGTCAGCCGCGTCGCGGCGGCGCCGCCCGCGGTGCCGGTGCCCTGCGGGGAGTTCGTCACCTCGGTCCAGGTCCCGCCGTTCTGATTGGCAATGGAGATGGCCTGGTTGGAGGTCTCCAGGAACAGCAGCAGGATGTCGTTCGCCGCGATGCCGGCCGGAAGCGCGGGCGTGATCGCGGCTGCGTTAGAGGCCACGGCCCCGGCGGCGACGAACGTGGGGGCGCCACTCGCCGAGACGGTGATGTAGTTCGTCTTCGTGTTCGTGTTGCTACCGCCCGCGTTGGTCGCGGTGAGTGCGACGGTGTAAGAACCCGCACTGTTGTAGGTGTGGCTTGGGTTCTGGGCGGTGGAAGTGCCGGCATCGCCGAAGGTCCACGACCAAGAGGTGGGCGAACCGGTGGAGGTGTCGGTGAAGCTCACTGCCAGCGGGGCCGTGCCCGAGGTCGGCGTACCGGTGAAGTTCGCGACGGGCGGGGCGGGCGGCGTGGAGG
>CAZUGW010000460.1:0-2763 GCA_964620055.1 uncultured bacterium | reverse complement strand
CCGGCCAGCAACGCGGCGCAGTTCGTGGCGGTGCGGGCGCTGCCCGGTTCGGCCCGGCCCACGAAACCGCAGATCACCTGAATCGCGGCCGTTTCCTGCGCCAAGCACTCTAGCTCCGCCCGGTTGCGATCGATGAAGGCGGGTTGCTCGACCAGATCCCGGGGTGGATAGCCGGCGACAGACAACTCGGGAAAAACCACCAGCTCCGCGCCCCCGGCCTCGGCCCGGCGCGCGTAGTCCGCCATCTTGCCGCGGTTACCCGAGAAGTCCCCCACGGTGGTATTGATCTGGGCGAGGGCCAGTTTCATCTTGTTTCATTATAGCGGCGAATCTTGCACCGCCGGCCCCGCCCTGGGGGTACGGGGTCGGCGGGTTGTAGCCGCCGAGATGCACGAAATGGTGAATATACTCCGCCTGCCTCGGGAACTTCACGTAGAACCGCAGGAACAGTTGGTCCACCCCCCGCGGCAGCCGCCGGTAGAGATGCCCGCCGTCGTTCTCCCCCAGCGTCGCCTCCATCCGCAGCGAGTACTCCCCGCTGCTCGCCGGGGGCACGTCAGTCATAAGCGACATGACGCGGGAGTGCGGGTCCTTCATCTCCTCCCAACGGCGCGCCAGGTCGCGCAGATCGCCGTTCTCAAAATCCTCCGCAAACAGCACCGCCGGATCGCGCGCGATCCCCTTATCCCCCGGGTACTTGGCCGACAGGCCATACCCCTCCGGCAAGGCAGCGGGTTTGCTCTTCGCTCCCACGGTCAGACTCCCGCTCAGCAGGATGCCCGCGGCGGCGAAGCCCGCGAGCGAAAACCACTTGCGCATGATCGCACCTCTCCTCTCCACGCGCGAGGATTTCCACCTCGACCCGGTGGAACCCTACTCCCCGTCCGTCTTCGGCAGGGCGATGCTCTCCGTCGGACCGGGCCGCAGCGCGAGTCGCGCGGGGAGGACGAAGCGGCCCTTGACTTTGCCTTGCCGGATGACTTGCAACTCAAATGTTGCCCCCGGAGATACGTCGAACCACTTCCCTTGGCCTTCCCGCACGCGCAGGACATCGCCCGCAGCGAGGCCGCTCTCCCCGGCCTCCCTGGGCATCGACATCATTACTTCCTTGCCCCCCTCGTTTGCCACCACCCACACCGCTCGCTGCTCGTGCGGCCGCGAGCGGAAGCGATCGAGCAGCGCCTCCAGCGAGATGTCGCTCCCCACGCGCAGTCCCTCCCCGCCCAGTCGTTGCCATTCGTCGTTCGCGAGCGATCCCAGGAACCGCAAGACATGGGGGTTGCCGACTCCACTGGTGGCCACATTCAGCATCCCGGCGCGGAAGCTCTGCCGGCAGGCGTTCCGGAAGTCGGTCGGGTCCTCGTAGGTAAGCAGGCCGCCCCAGATGATCTGCGCGGTGGTCAGGTTCGAGGTCAGTCGGCCGCAGGCCCGCCAGTCCGGGGTAAGGGTAGGCGCGGTCTTCCCCTCGGCCGGCATGGAAGGCTCCACCCAGGAATCCAACGTGCGAATGACGTCGGCCGGCAGGAACGCGGCGCGCCAGGCGTCGCGGTCCTCGCTGCGGAAGACCAGGAACCGACCCGCGCCCTGCCACTCCCAGGCCGTGCCGTACGGGTGGTACGCGCAACTGTAGCTGATAAGTCGCGTGCGTGCTCCGACCCTGCCGGTCGCCGCCTTCAGAGCCTGCAAGGCCGTCGCCGGCGCCTCCTTGTCCGACTCTGGATCGTTGTAGAGAATCCGCTGATCTCGCTCCGACTGCCAGAAGCAGTCCGACAGGACATTTAAGCCGGTCAGTTTCGCCACCGCCTCCTGGACTTGCCAAAGCGTGTAGCTGCCTCGCAGATCGGGCAGTAGGGGCAACGACGCCAGCCTCCGCTCCATCTCCTCGGGGAGACTGACTGGCCTGGTTCGCGCCTCGGCCTCCTCCTTGTCAGTGTCCGAGCCGTGTTTCTGCCGCCAGCGCTCGTTGGTGAACGCCTCCTCTTCTTCCTTGGTGAAGCTCTCTCCGGCCAGACGCCGGGCCGCGAGCTGATCCCAGGGTTCCAACTCGCCCGCGACCTGGAGGTTGATCTGAAGTGGCAGCTCCACGACCCGCTTTCCGCTCTGCGCGCCCGGCTGTATCAGGTACGCCGTGCCGTGGATATCGGCCCTCTCCGCATCGGCATTCACGAACAGCTCCACGCGCGGGTCCAAGGCGGTGAGCCAGTCCGATGGATCCCCGGTCATCTGCAACACCTCGGCGCTGTCAGGACCCTTCTTCGCCCACGCTTCCGCACGGGGGCGCACGGCCTCAAGGTACAGTGCGCGCTGCTGCGGCGAGAGGTCCGACAGCTTCTGCGCCCGCAGCAGGATGGCGGTGTCATGCTTGCCGAATTCCACCGGCAGTGACACGTACAGCTCCGCGAGGGCGCGGCGGGCCGGATCGAGGACAATGAAGAGCAGCAGGTCGTCCTTCCCCTTGTACCTCTTTATCGCCTCCTCCCGGCTCAGGGAGAGGGCCTCGCGCAGGTCCTCGCGGCGTTGCAGCACCTGCTCAGGCGGGATGCGCTTCTCCTCCATCTCGCGCTCCTGCCGCGCGAGCCACTCCTTCTCCAGCTTCGCGATCACGTCTTCCCCGCCCACGCTCGTGGACATCAGGCAGTACTTCCGCTCCTCCCCCTCCCCCGAGGTCGTGATCGCGCAATCCATCACCCACGAGATTTGGGCCAGCACCGAACGGAGATCGGGCGGCGTGTCGGGGTTGAGGTAGGCGTTGATACACACCCG
>CAZUGW010000459.1:1692-2776 GCA_964620055.1 uncultured bacterium | reverse complement strand
GAAAAAGGCGGCGCCGGCGGCGCGGGCCTTGGCGAGCAATTCCCGCGCCCACTCGTGGGGCATGGGGCGGAAGCCGGGGCCGCTCTCTCCGCCGACGATGAGCCATTCGATATGCTCCAGGTCCAGGCCGGGCAGGGGAGCGAGCAAAGGCTCCGCTGAGATGAAGTGTACCACCGCTGGACTCTTGCGGAGTGCGTCCACCCGCCAGAGATAGCGAGGATTCTCGACACTCACCCCCAGCCAGACATTCGGGTAGCCTTCGCCCCAATCGGGCGGGAGGCGGTCTGCAATATTCTCCGGCCGCTTCGTGAGGATCTGGTAAATCAGATTCGGCGTGCGCCGGATGATCTGCCAAGCGTCAGGCCTCCACTCGTCAGCCGATGGATGAAAGAAATCAGACCAGGAGCAAGTGAATACCCGCCGCGTCTCGCCAGCGGACTGCGCGTCGCGGTCCCAGCGTTCCGGATCGCGCCAGGTCGTGGTTTTCTTAACCGTCAGCGGGTCCCACATGTCGATGTCGCCTGTCAGCAGCTGGCGTTTTTCCTGCGCGGTGAACATGTAGCAATGGGCGCAACCGGGACTGACTTTCTCGCACCCTCGCCAGGGATTCCAAGTGTACTTCGTCCAGCTAATCGCCGTCGTATCGCCCATGTTACACCCCCGCTCTGGCTAGGATATTGGCTTCCCGCGTGGCAACTGCTTTGCGCGCCGCTTCCTGATAGCGGGTGAGCTGGGACTCCTGCTTCGCCGCTGGCTTGACCTTTTCTTCCGGGATGCCGTCCGCCATGAGTTCGACTTCGAGGCGGTTCATGGCGTCGCGGACGTTGCCCTGGGAAGATTCCGCAATGGCTTTCAGTTCAGGCATTCGGGACGTGTTCTTATAGTCGCGGAGCCCGCCAAGGTTAGAAAAGAGTCGCGCAGCTCTTTCTTTCAGCCAGAGCTTGCGGAGGAAATCCGTCAGATTGCCATTAATCCCTTCCGTCCCGAAGTTCAGGACGTGGCAGCGGGAAAGGAATCGCTGTTCCAGGAGGTCCGTGGAATTCGCCGTGAAGATAAAAATCGTATTGGGCGGGAAGGCGGTCGC
>CAZUGW010000459.1:1416-1682 GCA_964620055.1 uncultured bacterium | reverse complement strand
TTCGATAGGAACGCGAGCTGGGCGGCGAAGGTCATTTGATCGGCCTCGTCCACCAGGACCAGGTGAAACTTCCCATTCCAGGGGAAGTAGTAGCAGAGCCGAGCGATTTCCTCAACGGTTCCGAGATCGCAGCTCCGGCTCGGGATATGGTGAAGTTCCGCCGGGAGGGCCGCCGCGAGGGCCATTGCCAGAGTCGTCTTGCCTGTGCCCGAAGGTCCCAGGAAAATCCACGCGGAGGGCCGGGGCGCTTTCAAGAAATTCAGCAT
>CAZUGW010000459.1:0-1385 GCA_964620055.1 uncultured bacterium | reverse complement strand
CAGGCCGATGAAGTCCTGGTTCCGCTTGGGCCGATACTTTTCCGTCAGGGATTGCGGGAATTCGATGCTGTTTTGCTTGGTCATTGTCGTGTCCCCTCGTAAGTTGAAATCCTTGCTACAAGGGGAATGATATAGCAAGCTAGATTGGTTTGTCAAGTGAAATCGTATTGATTCTGCATGATTTATTAGCTGCATAATCCCTAGCAAATAAGCACGTTAGGGCCTGGCGGATTGCGCCAAAAGGCCGAAATAGGTCGCATTCCCGGCGCCCGCCTGCCAGGCGCGGCGAATTTCAAGCTGGCCCACCCGCGGCGTGATGAAATATCGGACGGCAAAATGCGACACCTGTGGCTTGACCGGGATCTTCCAGGTCTTCGGGATGCCCATCGCCTCCAGCGCAAAATGCGAAGTCTGCCCCATGCCGACGATTCCCTGGGTGAGAAACACCGCGGCGGGTTGCGCGATCCGCCGGGCGACGGCGGCCCAGATCTCCCAGGGCTCGCCGTAGGTGTCGATATCGATGACGTTGAAGTTGCCGCCCGCGATGGCTTCGACGAAGAGCGGGGTCACGTTGGCGCGGAGCGTTCCGGGCATTTGCGGTTTCACGTCGCAGGGCATGTAAGTCTCGATCTTGAATTCCTGGCGGAGCGCGCTCCAGATCTCGCCCCCGCCGGCGAAGAGGTCGAGCACGCGGAGCTTCTTGAATCCTCCGGCCTTCAGCACCGTCCTCCGAAGATCGACTTTGAGTGCGAGGTTGGAATTATTGGTTTTGGTCATTAGTATTCTGTGCTCGCGAAAAAGCAGGGGAATTCCTGGGCCTCGGCTGCGAGTTCCGCGAGGCGCGCGCGGAAGCTGATCGTAGGCCCCTCGGGGTCTCCGTCGCGATCGTGGCGGAATTTGAGACTCGCCATCTCCGCATCGTCCAGTTCGCTTGGGTCATCCAGGACTTCATCCCCTGTGCTCCCGCCGATCTCATGCTTGTACCAGGCGACCGCGGATTCAAGACTAAACGCGGCAACCCAGTCACAATCGTTCATGCTGTAAACGTGGGCCTCTTTCATCTCATTCATGGTTCACCTCTAGGAATTCTTTGTACTTCTATTTCTCCCGGCTCGATTGCACGCTGAGTTCCGCCGCGGCTTCGAGGGCGGCGACGTGTTCCTGGACCTGGCCGAAGCGCTCGAGGGGAATCCCGATCAAATACCAAACGATTTTCGGCGCCGGTTTGAGGGCGAGCTCCTCGACGCTCCGGCCTTCCAGCGCCTCGCCGAGCAGCTTGGCAATCTCATCCTCATCGAATCCCGTGAGGGCGCGCTCCTGCTCCTCGAGCTCGCGGAGGAGGGGAATCAACTTCTCATCGTCCCACTCGCCGGAGATGCGATTGA
>CAZUGW010000458.1:424-2776 GCA_964620055.1 uncultured bacterium | reverse complement strand
GATGGCGCTGATCCACATGGGCGACCAGCGCTTCTTCGCGCAACTCGGCGACCGGGTCGGTGAGTTCAGGCTGGTGCAGATCGGCCGGAACAGCGTGGTGCTCGCCAAGGGGAGCCGCGTGGTGACGTTGAACATCCAGCCCGAGGCCGGCAGCGGCGGGAAGGCGCGCACCCGCACGCGCACGACGAACAGGAGAAGGTAATGCCACAGGACCGTGACTTCGACGTCCTCTACTCCAATCTGGCCAAGATCACGCACGTCGCACTGGAGTTCCTCCTGGACTTCAAGCGCCTCGGCCCCGAGCACCAAGACGTCGAATCGGCCCCCACCCTGGTGCGGATCGTAATGCACCCGGTGATCGCCAAGGCCCTGCGGGACGCCCTCACTGACAACGTCGCGCGGTACGAAGCCCAGTTCGGCGAGATCCCGGCCCCGCCCAAGGGCTCGGGGTCGGTGATGCACTGAATCCGACGCGGAAGAGGTGGAAGCCATGAGCCATGAGCCAGCGGTGGAACGCCGTCGCCAACGGCAATGCCCAAGCTGCGGCGCGGCCAGCATGTTGCGCGGGTGTCGCGTGCCGGGCGTGGAGATCCAGGTGTTGACCGACGACGGTCAGAAACAGAGCGCTCCGATCGGCCTGTACTCCGACGTCTGCATCGAGTGTGGGCTGACCCATTTCTACGCTCGGCGTCACGAGGTCGCCGAGCACATCAAGCAGATCGAGACGAGAGGCTAGTACCACACTCCTATGAGGCGCCATTTCTCGGGTTGGATTGTCTTGCTCGTCCTCGCGATTCTCTTCGTGATCGGCCTCTTTTGGGTGCGCAGCAAGCCGCCCGAGGTGGACAATCCCCTCGCCGACGCCCAGACCGAGATCAGCGAGAAGTTCGGGTTCCTGGTGGATCCCCTGCGGGGGCCGAAGGGCGGGCTGATGGTGAAGAGCGTCACGCCCAAGAGCCCGGCCGCCTATCTCGGCCTTCAGGCCGGGGATCGCGTGCTCACGGTGAACGAGCGGTCGGTATGGCAATCCGTGCAGTTGCGCGACCTGATGGAGGAGAAGCTGCAGAAAGGCCCCCTCGCTCTCCTGGTGGAGCGGGGCGGAGTCTTCCGCCTGGTGGCCTTCGGGTCCCACGCGGCCGGCGGTCCCACCGGCGCCGCTCCCGCCCGGGGCGCGCCTCCTAAGACGGCCCCCGCCGGACGATAAACCTACCTCACGCTCGCAGGGCGACATGCGTCAAGCCAGTTTCATCTATTCGCCCAGGTTCAAGGAGTTCGACCTGGGGCCCGACCATCCGTTGCAGGCGAGGCGGGTCGTGCGCACGTACGAGTTGATTCGCGCGTGTCACCTCCTCGAGGGCGAGAACATCCTCCTCTCCCGCCCCACCCCCGCGCGGGAGGAAGATCTGGCCCTGGTCCACACCCCCGAGTATATCGAGGCCGTCCGCGCCACCAACGAAGGCCGGCCCATGCCCAACCCTGGGCGCTTCGGCTTCGGCACCGTGGACAACCCCATCGTCACCGGCATGTACGGCACCTCCGCGCTGGTCACGGGGGCCTCGGTGATGGCGGCCGACCTGGTGGCGGACGGGACGGTCTCCGTGGCCTTCAACCCCGCCGGCGGGTGGCATCACGCCCACCGCGACCACGCCGCGGGCTTCTGCATCTTCAACGACCCGGCCATCGCCTGCGCCCACCTCATTCAGCGGTGCGGCGAGGGTGCGAAGGTAGCCTACCTGGACATAGACGCCCACCACGGCGACGGGGTGCAGGAGGCCTTCTACGACCGCCGCGACGTGCTCACCATCTCGGTCCACGAGAGCGGCCGTTGGCTCTACCCTGGCACGGGCGAGGTGGAGGAGGTCGGGACGGGCGAGGGCGAGGGATACTCGGTCAACGTGCCCCTCGCGCCCTACACCACCGACGAGATCTACCTCTGGGCCTTTCGCGAAACCGTGATCCCCCTCCTTGAGGCCTTCCAACCGGACTTCGTCGTTACCCAACTCGGCGTGGATACCCACTGCCTCGACCCGCTCACCCACATGATGCTTACCACGCACGGCTACCTCAAAGTGATAGACCTGATCGCCAAGCACGCCCCGCGCTGGGTGGCCATCGGCGGAGGGGGATATGAGACGACGGTCGTCCCCCGCGCCTGGACACTGGCCTGGGCCAGGATGATCGAAGCCGAGGCGCCGGAACTAATCCCGGAGAAGCAGGCCAAGCACTACCACCGCAACGACAAAGGCGCGCCGCTGCACGATCCGGTTAAGCCCGAGTTGGAGTCCAAGCTCGTGCAAAGCGCTCGCGCTTTCGCGGAGGTCACAGTGACGCGGGTGAGGGAGAGGGTGTTTC
>CAZUGW010000458.1:0-414 GCA_964620055.1 uncultured bacterium | reverse complement strand
GGTCCCGTCTTCTCCACTCACCACGCACGGGGCACGCCTGCGCTCCCGAATTCCTCGCGTTGACCTCCCCCCTCCCTCCCGGTATACTCACCAGGGGCCGCGTGAGCGGCCTCTAGTCTCGCGAGCGCGGAGCGACTGCGTGTCTCTGGATTGCTACGTCTTCTTCGATGTGGACGATACCCTGGTGCAGTGGAACCTCACTTGGCCGGACGCGTTCGTGCAGGTGGCGCGGGAGGCCGGAGTGGAGTGCACCGCCGAGCAGGCGGTGAGGGAGCTGGAGGAGGCGTTCACGGGCTGCTATCAGGACGTGATCCGGCGGTACGCGCCGGACGGCGACCTGCGGGAGTTCTGGTTGGAGTATGACGGGCGGATTCTCGCCATGCTGGGCGTGGATCACGATCTGCCCCGCTATGC
>CAZUGW010000457.1:2318-2783 GCA_964620055.1 uncultured bacterium | reverse complement strand
CATCCACCTTGTCACCCGCGGAGATGCTATGGACGTCGTCGCGAGGAACATAGGAGTTTCCGAATGCCCAACTGTGGTTCTCACACCATCGCTGGTATACCCCCTCGTCAACCTCACCTTGCTCCAGATGGCACCTCAACTGAGAGATAGCTGACCGAAGCTCTCCAATCCTGATGGCTCCTCTGAACGCGCTCGTCAGCTCTAGTCCTAGTTCCTTGCTCGCCAAGTGTCGGGCGATATCTTCTCTCTGCAGAACTTGGACTAGCGCACTTGCGATTGCTTCTGTCGTCTGGTCGGATATGGATGCCTTCCCCTCTGCGATTCGGATTGCTATGAACTCCCCCTCCGAATCTTGCGCCGCAACGGCGAAATGCTGTCGAAGGCAGTGCGAGAGTTGCCTAGCCGCCTTCTCGCTCAGGGAAAGGCTCTTCTCCTCCACATCAGGCCAGTCGTCAGGAGGCAGCG
>CAZUGW010000457.1:0-2308 GCA_964620055.1 uncultured bacterium | reverse complement strand
CTTCCGGTAGGTGATCAGCTTCACGGAGAGATCCGTACCCGAAGACCGTGGAATATAGAACGGCACGAAGACCACGCGCGTCCTCGAGGTCTCGTGGAGTACGACAGCGTCCCCGAAGTCTACCCTACCTGAGCGCGCCTTCTTCCGATGCAGCTTCTTCGCGTCCTTCGAGCTATTGGCTTCCACTCGGCATTCCTCTCGGCTTGCAGAAGATCTGCTAGGACGTGACAAGACCTGCCATCCAGCCAGCATCAGCTACGGTCGACCCGAGCTACCTCAGCAACTCGCGGACTCGACTCTCCCAATGGGAGACGTGAACAAGGCGGGCCCTGTGCAGTTCGCCGTTCAGGATCTCCGCCTTCGTCATCTGAGAGAGCGCCTCCCAGCCACGGTCAAATACGTACGTAGCGTTCCCATAGCGAGCGCACTCCAGGACATAAAGCCCCTTGGCCGGGAATGCGAAGATCACATAGCCCGCAAACCCGCCGTGACCAACCACGCCGAACTCGGGGCCATAACCTGAGAGCACCTTCAGCCGGTGTTCTGATACTTTTGCGGTCCCGGGCCTCTGTCGGCCGATGATGTCCTGGAGGTGCGGCCTCAGCACATCCCAAGGCAGGCGGCCCTTGGGAAGAACGGTCCAGTTCACGCGACGAATTCGGACATTCACCAGCGGGACAAGCCCTTCGTCAAGAAGGTCGCACGCGCCGAAGATCTCAAGCATCAGGTTGATGCAGAGCATAAGCCGCTCCGCCGTGGGAGGGGCGTACGGCAGGGGAGGTGCCGCTATCAGCTCTCTCCCTGCCGCGCCAACTGCTACCGACAGTTCGATCGCCGGCGGAGGTACAGGAGTTCGCGGGTACCGCTGGTAGGCGCGCTCCCTGAACTCCGTCCGCTCCACTCTGTCCCTGCCGTGCCACTCTTCCCACGTCCACTCAACCTGCTGATAGAGTGTCTCTTTGGGTCGGTCACGATGTACGATCACGCGGCCTTCCGCGTTGTACCGTGTTGCCGGTCCGATCACGCTAGGCAGCACCGTTTCACCTACCTCTACCTCCGACGTGAATCCGACTAAGCCGAGACGCCCGGCCCTAGCTTCATCGACAGGGAAGCTGGCGATCAGAGTCGCCCCCTCTTGCGAGCGCGGAATGTTGGCCTCGAGTCTGCGGATGTACTTCTTGGCAATCCTCATTTCCCTGTCTCTCCCGGTGAGTCGTGGCCGCCTCTACCCCGGCTGGCAACTGCGGTCGAAAACATCGGTTTGCATATGCTACCATATCTCTGCCAGCCTCGCAACAGGTCGGAATGAGTAAGGGCAGGGGCCTGCCCGGCAGCCTGGATTGCTTCGGTCACGGCAGTGCCGAAGCTCCCTCCACTCACTCCTGCCCGCTCCCCTGACCCCTGTGGGATCCCGCCCCCCGGGCGACTTCCCTCCCTTTACGCCGGAGCCTGCCCTGAGCGGAGCGAACGGGTGTCTTTGTGTTGAATCGCCGTTCCCTCTGCCTCTCCCCTGGCCCCTAGACCCGAAACCCTGGCCCCCAGACCCCCTTGACAATCTCCGCCTTTTCAGCAATAATAACGTATACTATACTACTATAAACGTATTGGAGACAACCATGTCCCTCCTCCAGAAATCCCGCTGCCACGCTGCCCTCCAACTCCTGGGCGAAGGCTGGTCCCCCCAGGAGGTCGCCGCCCATCTCGACGTTCCCCTCAGCACCCTCTACCGCTGGCGCGCCGCCAAGCAGCCTCCCACCAGACTCCCCAGCCTCACTAGGCAGGCTCTGTTCGACGCCACTCCGGGCGTGATCCACCACCTCCTCTCCCAGGCCCTCTCCGGCAACTCCAGGGCCATCCGCGAGTTCCTCGAGCTGCTCCGCACTCAGCCCGACCCGCTGCCGATGGAGGGCGCCGTCTGGCATGCCTACCGGGCTTTCGAGCAGGGCATCTTTAATGCCGAACTCGCGACTACCTCCCCAGAGCTTGCCTCGGAGATCATCGCCTTCCACCGCCGCGCCACCCGCCGCTTCGACCTCGTCCTCGCCGGCAAGCTGCCCTTCCCGCAGTGCGGCTTCTCCTACCCCATGCCCAGCCCAAGCTGGCTCACCCTCGGCCGCGCCGCCTCTCAGGACCCGCCCGACGACCCCGCCCCCCCGTCCACGCGATTTCACCCGGATGAAGCCCCCAAAATGAGAATCGCCCAGGAGACGTCAGAATGGGGCTAGGAGAGCACTTTCCGGGGCCGCCACTGAGAATCTGCGGGTTCCCCTCATGGATTCCCACGCTATCCATAGACGATTCCCACGCC
>CAZUGW010000456.1:0-2788 GCA_964620055.1 uncultured bacterium | reverse complement strand
GTTTTGCGGCCGGCAGGTCCTGGTCCGCAAGGGCCGCCGCCACCGCCGCCAGCGCGCGCGCCGCGTCAGCGGGCCGGCTGACGCCGGCCGCGGCGTCGCGGGAGGCGCTGACGTCCAGCTTCGCCAGCGCAAGCGCGAGTTCCCGACGCGCGGCAGACTGATCGCCACCCAGGGTAATCTCATTCGCGACGACGGCGGCCCGGCTCAGGCACTCGCGGGCGGAGGAGACATCGCCCGGCGCGGGGAGCGCGGTTCCGGCCAAGAGAAGCAGGCAGATCACGCCGCGCCGCACTGAGCGGCGCCTATTCGGTCTTACTTCCGGCAACTGGCGAAGCTTCACGGGCATGTACCGGGTCCCCTAATTCCCTTTTCGGACCGGGATCCCTGCCATCTCTTCGCCGCCTCTTCCTTCCTGCGGGGGCCTCCTCGTCTGGGAGTTACCGGCGGACATGACCGTTCAGCTATCACGACAGCCCTGGGTAGTGGGTCAGTTTGAATGTGAAGGAGAGCAAGGCCCATGTAGTCTAACCTGGGAATCTCACCGAACGAAGAAACTCCCTACGGGGCGCAGGAGCGGGGCTGAGTGTGGTAGAATGTATGTTGAACAAACCTTTGTTGGCATGATGTGTCAGCACAAGGGGAGCGGCATGTACTTCCACTTTGGCACACGCAAGATTGTCGAAGCTGCATCCATCCTTCTCCGCGCCGAACCTGGCAGCCAAATGAGCCGTTTGCGGTTAGTGAAGCTGCTCTACATTGCTGACCGGCAGGCGCTGGAGGAAACCGGCCGGCCAATCATCGGGACAAGAGTTGTGGCGATGGAAAAAGGGCCTGTGCATAGCGAAGTGCTTGACCTGATTAACGGCGAGCATTCCGACGATGCTGAATGGGCAGAGTTTATTCAGAGGGCAGGACGCCATGACATTACGCTTGTCAAGAATCCTGGTGTCTCGCGGCTATCGCGCGACGAGATAGATAGACTCAAGAGGGTGTCCCGAGAACACTGGGAGGACGAGGAATGGAAGCTCGTTCAGATAACACACGGGTTTGCGGAATGGAAACGCAACGAGAAGCAAGGGACAGCGCCAGACATCCCCTTTGAGCACATACTGGAGGCTATCAGGCGATCCGACCAGGCCTCCATTCTGCAGGATGCACAGGAAAGCAGGTCACTACGCCGACTCTTGGGACTCGCCCGTTAGATGCCTGAGATACGCGGCGGTGACACTTTCCTTCCCCACGATGTGAATCTGGAACACCTACTCGTGGTGATTTCTGACCCCGAATCGAACCCCGATGATGACATCGTTTGGGTAAACATCACAACCTACCGACAGGACAAGGACTGTGCCTGCATACTGGAGAAGGGGGACCATCCCTATATCCGCCATCGTTCTGTAGTTCGCTATGAAGACTCGGAGCCGATTCCGAGGGGAATCTTTGAGAGCCTTGTGGGGCTAGGCCATCTGAATCCGAGAGAGCCAGCCACGCCTGCTTTGTTGGACCGACTGAGGAAAGGAGCGGAACGCACTCGCCGTCTTCCTGAAGCCAGCCGGACGATACTGGTCGGGCAGGGCCTTATCGAGTAGTGTCCAGAGTCTCAGTTTGAATCGAGCAGTTTCACGATTTCTTCAACGGACCAGACGTGATCGGCGACACCTGCCGACATAGCCGGGGTCCTATCTATGCCAGGCCGCTCCTTTAGGCTCTGGTGGGGGCGGGCGAAGTTGTAGAACATGGAGTGCAAGGACACCGCGGCGATGTGGTTCTCTACCTTCTTGCTGAAACCGTTTGTCAGCCGCGTGAACCGCCGCATTTGCATCCGCATGGTGAGATTTTGGCGCTCTATGTAGCTGGTGGAGATGTGTAGTGGGTCCGGGTCACCCTGAATCCGGGTCTTCTTCGCCCCAGTGCAGACGGCCGGGCTATATCGCTTCTCCCCCTCTGGCGAATTCCCGTAGAGCTTCACCAGCATCGCGTAGTCAACCTCGGCCCCGAAAGTCCCGTCCACCGTGTCCAGATAGGAGATATGGCCATCCGTGGTAAGCTGGACACGGTTGGCAAGGCGGGAAGCTAGGTCCTCTATCAGATCACGGGCCGCGCCAGCACTTCTATCATCTACTCGCCAGGAGATGATAAGCTTCGTGTCCGCGTCCATTGCCGTCCACGTCCACACGTCCCCAAGGCCGAACTCTCCTCGCTTTCCCTCCGGGACGTTCTTCTGCTTGCAGCCGACGAAGGCCCATATCTCGTCGCACTGTACACGCTGAGAGGAGAGGCCGCGCAGAGTGCGGTCCTGGTACTCTGCGCATACGTGCCCCAAGTCCAGCCCTGCGACAGGTTGTTGACACGGGTTCGAATAAGGTATAATGCACCGAGGTTTCGGCCTGCGAACCGAACCCTGCCGGGGCGCAAAGCCACTTAAGGAGGGGCTTTGATGGCGATACGAAGACCGACGGGTCGGATGAAGGCTCCGTTGGGCAAAGGGCTCGAGCGCTGGTTCCCGTTGATGGACAACGCGATCCTGCTGCTCGGGGTCATCGTGGTGTTGGCCTTCAGCTATCTCATGTGGATCATCATCCGCGGGGACCTGGGCTATCGGCTCATCGGCGGGACCCAGTTGGACACGATCGCGGGGGGTCTGGAGGCGGGGCGCCAGGCGCTGCTGTACTCCCTCTGGCTGCTGGTGCTTCTCGCCATGGCCCGCCATTACAAGACCGAATCGCTCGGCTACCTGGCGATGGGAGCCGGCGCGGCGTGCTGGCTTGGGATGCCCGTGCTGATCGCC
>CAZUGW010000455.1:0-2790 GCA_964620055.1 uncultured bacterium | reverse complement strand
GCACTCGTTGAACTCGGCGGTGTTGTAGTAGCAGAAGGCGAAGAAGATCCCGTCGCCGGGGGAGGTGTTGTGGGCGTAGCTGTTGCGGATGGTGATGTGGTCCGTACCGCGGCAGTCATAGGCATGGTGGAGCGAATTCGCCAGCTCGAAGCCATCGAACGTCCAGTAGCTGACCGTGCCGCCGATCAGCTCTACCTCGATCAGACTGTTCTTGGTATTGCTCGGACCTGAGGCGTTGATGAGAACGGTGCCGGGAGTCTCGGCGGCAAGGGTGCAGACTGCGCCGGCCGCGCCGGAGCGGCCTACGCGGCAGCCGACATAGGTGCCGGGCTTGACGAGGGCGGTGTCGCCCGGAAGCAGGGTGTTGGCGGCCTTCTGGAGCGTCGCCCACGGCAGCGCGGAGGTGCCGGGGTTGCCATCGTTGCCCGTGGTCGCGATGTAGTAGGTCGTGGCAAAGGCGCTGCCGCACAGGCAGGCCAAGGCGAGAACGGCGCACAGCAGCGTCAAACGGATGCTCATGAATCCCCCTTTGCTATGGACTCGCATGGCTCGTAAACCCGTCCCCTGTCGGTCGGCCGCCCCTTCCCGTCACCTCCTTTCCCACACCGGCGCGACTGACGCGGGCTGCGTCCATACTGGTCCTAGTTCACATGGTAGCAAGGCGGAGAACAACCGGACATGCCCGGCTATGACAATGACTTGCCATTCTATGCTGCAATCCGAGAGAGGCCAAGAACGTGGGGGGCGGCAGGCCGCCCCCCGCACGCACAACAATACCACCGCCTACGGCGCCGCGTTGACCTTCACCGGATCGGTGGGGTGGTCGCACACGGCGCGGCGCGCGGTCAGCTCAGTACTCGTAGGCGCCGATGTCAATCGTGCCGTTGACGGGGCGGGTCTGCCAGTTGCAGGGCGCGAGGTACTGCTTGGTGGGCAGGACGGGGACGCTGCCGTTGCCCGAGTTGAGGCACTGCGACCCGGCCGTGAGGTGGAAGTCCCCATTGTGCCAGGCGGTGTTCACCCAGCCCGGGCTGGTGCCGGTAACGGTGTTGACGAAACCCGAGGCCAGCACGATCGTGTTCTTCACCCAGTTGTTATAGCTGGTGGAGATGGTGCCGGGGTTCTTCGCCCCGGTGATCTTGTCCAGCATCTTGATGCAGGTGGTGGAGTGGAAGATGTTGTTGTGGGCCGTGATGCGGCTGCCGGGATCGCCGGCGAGCATGGGCCCGGTGTGGGCCTCGGAGTAGAAGCTGTTGTTGTAGAGGTACATATAGCCCAGGTTCTGACCATGGCTGGCCCCCTGCAGGCTGCGCGTGTTCTCGAGGAACAACCACACATTGTTGCCGGCATTCTTAGTGACGACGCAGCCCGTCAAGGTGATGTACGCAGGGGTATCCGGCATGGACCGATCATCGGGGCCGCCGATCTCGAGGGTGTAATTGCCGAGGGGGCCTTGCTCGATCCAGTCGTACTCCAGCAGGCTGTTGGTGGACCGGTCTTTCCAGCCCGAGCCGCCCGTCTCATCATGGACCCAGTTGTAGCGGAACTGCGTGAGAACAGACTGAGCGTAGATCTGGTGGTACATTGAGCCGCTGCCGTTCTGCGTGAACTCGTTGTACTCAGCCGTCAGATTGCCCTCCTCCGAGGGCGAGAACCCGAGGGCGGCGGTGCGGCAGTTGTGATTCCCACCCATCATGCCGTTGTAGTTGTTGTGGACATAGCAATGGCGCATGACCAGGTTGGTGGCCACGTAGAAGACGCCACGACTGGCGGCATTCTTGACCTCCAGTCCGTCAATCAGGAACCACTTCCCGACTAGCACCTTGGCGGTGGTCGGATCCTCGAAATCAATGCAGTTCGTCCCCCCGGCGGCGTCGAAGACAGGCTTGTTGTTCATGTCGTAAGCGCGAATCTGCACCGCCGTGGCCTCGGAACTCCCCCCGCCCGTCTTCACCCAGAAGATGGGATAGGTGCCGGGATGGACCCAGACGATATCGTTGCTAACCAGCGTGACGGCGGTCAACAGAGCGCCTACCGTGGCGTACTGCTGTCCCGCACCGACGTGGTACTCCGTGGCATAGGCGGCGCCTGACAGGGCGAGGGCGCCCAGGATAAGCAGCAACAGCGTAAGTCGTCGCATTCTCTTCCTCCCTCCAGTATGGAGAACTCTGCACGGTATCACAGCAGACATCACAACTGACCGACGGTTGCCACCTCCTTTCCCATAGGGACCGTGACCGACCGGGCGCCGCGCCACGGGGGCGCGCCGAATAACTTATACTACTCCCTTGCGAGCGCAGGGGAAACGCCACCGGATGACCCGGACCTGCCACGCCTTGTAGTGGTCGCACTATTGCAGACCAGGCAACTGAGGATGGCGCCCGGGCGCGCGAAGACGGACCCGCCGAAGCGGGTCCGTCTCCTGAGGAACTGTCGGCCGCGGACCTACGGCGCGGCGGTGATCTTCACGAGATCGGTGGAGTTGCTGAAGGCGGTGCTGCCCGTGCCTCCGACCTTGACGCGCACCTGCACCGTGCCGCCGGAGATATAGCTCCCCGGGTTGGACACCGTCGGGGTGACCGTGGTGTCCGTGGTGGTCAGCGTGCCGGTGGCGATGGAGGTCCAGGCCGCGGTGGAGTAGTTGTAGGCGTACACCGTCAGCGGCTGGGAGCCCGTGCTCACCTTGCCCTCGGTCGTCACGACCAAGAAGGAGAGCGAACCCAGGCCGGTGTTGAAGGTGTAGCTCACCTGGGCCGTATACTTGTTCTGGGCCTTCGTCGCGGTGATCAC
>CAZUGW010000454.1:0-2801 GCA_964620055.1 uncultured bacterium | reverse complement strand
CGGCGGGCCACGGAAAGGACCACCCCGGCCAGAGGGGCGGCCCAGTAGTTTCCTTTTTTGCCTTTTTCCTTTTTACTTTTTACTTCTTAAGGTGGCCCGCACCACCTTGCCGGCCTTGAGGCACTTGGTGCAGACGCGCATTGTCACCGGACGCTTGCCCTGGAGGGCCTTGACGCGCTGAAGATTCGGCAGCCAGCGGCGGTTGGTGAGCCGGTGAGAGTGGCTGACGTTGTGGCCCGCCATGGGGCCTTTGCCGCAGATTTCGCAGATTCTCGCCATAAGGAAGCTCCCGATAGATGTCTCGTTCGAAACGATATGATAGCATAAGAGGCAGGAACACTGCAAGGTGAACACGCCTTTTGTCGCGGAACTCCGCGTGCACGATCTCGCGTCGGCCCTCAAGCCGTCGCCGCCGCTCTCACCGGACGATAGTCTGGCGAAGGCGGCGCGGCTGTTGCGCGCGCGGCAACTGCCCGGCCTGCCGGTGGCGCGGGACCAGCAACTCGTCGGGATCATCTACGAGGCGGATCTGCTGGCGCGGGCCGCGGGCGCGGCCGACGCGCCCGCGTTGATGCGCGCCACGCGCGTGGAGCAGGTGATGCGGCCGGTCGGCCTGGTGCTTTCCCTGTACGAGCCGTTGGCAACCGCCGCCCAGGCGATGCAGGAGGCCGGGTTCCCGCTGGCCCCGGTAGCCGGAAGCGACGGCGGCTACCTCGGCGTGCTGCTGCGGCGCGACGTGCTGGCCGCCATCAGCGGCGAGCCGGTCTTGCCCCAGATCGCGGGTCTGGCCACGCCCTTCGGCGTGCACCTCACCACCGGGTCGCTGCGCGCCGGGGCGAGCGATCTCGCGCTGGCCTCCACCGGCGCGGCGCTGATGGTGATGAACCTGCTCGCGGTCAGCGGGGTCGAGTGGCTGAGAGTGCATCTCCACCGAATCTGGCCGGCGCTGGCCGCGCTCACCGCGCGCGGCTCGACAGGGGAGTGGGTTGAGGCGATTGTGACAGGACTGCTATCGCTTGTGGTATTCCTTCTCTTACTTCGCCTCTCCCCGGTCACTGGGACCCACGCGGCCGAGCACATGGTGGTGCACGCCCTGGAGGAAGGAGAGGACCTGACCCTGGAGAAAGTCAGGACTCAGCCGCGCGTTCACCCGCGCTGTGGGACCAACCTGGTGGCCCTGCTGGTGCTGGTCGGGATCGCGCAATCACTGCTCGCGGCGATCAGCCGGGCCGACGAGGGCGCGGGAGTGCTGACGCTGTTCGGGCTGGTGGTAGTGGTCGTGATCACCTGGCGGCGACTGGGCCACGGATTGCAGCGGCTGATCACCACGAAGCGGCCGTCGGACCGGCAGTTAGCGAAGGCGATCCGGGTAGGGGAGGAGCTGCTGGAAAAGGCGGCGCGCCCGGCGTATGCGAGGCCGCTGCGGAGGCTGTGGAACGCCGGTTTCTTGCAGGTGGTGGCGGGATTCCTGGTGGTGTTGGAACTCGCGCAGTACGCACCGGCCGTAGTACAGCAGGTCTTGCACCTGCGATAGTATGGAGCACGCATGGCACGAGAGATTATCATACAGGCCTTGGTAGACGCGATGGCGAAGGCCCGCGCGGCGGGCGAGCTGCCGGAGGCCCTGGGCGTCACCCCCGAGTTGCAGATCCCGCGCGACCCGCGGCACGGCGACTTCTCCACCAGCCTCGCGCTGGTGATCGGAAGCCAGATCAACCGCCCCGGGCGCGAGCTCGCGCCGATCATCACGCGCCATCTCTCCCTCTCGGAGAACGTGGTGGAGCGCGTGGACATCGCTGGGCCGGGGTTCATCAACTTCACCCTCTCCCTCGCCTGGCTTAGGGGTGTGGTCCGGGAGATCGGGGAGAAGGGCCTGGAGTACGGCACCTCTAATGTGGGCCAGGGACAGCGCTTGTTGCTGGAGTTCGTGAGCGCCAACCCCACCGGCCCGGTCGCGGTGGTGCAGGGCCGCGCCGCGGCCATCGGCGACGCGCTGGCCAATCTCTTCACCCGCATCGGCTGGCAGGTCTCGCGGGAATACTACATCAATGACGCGCTCAACAGCACCCAGGTGCGCCGCTTCGCGGAGACGCTGGAGGCGCGCTACCTCCAGCAGTTCGGCCGCGAGGCCGTGGTTCCCGAAGACGGTTACCAGGGCGACTACGTGATCACTATGGCGGAGGAGTTGGTGGCCGAAGTGGGGGAGAAATACCTCGACGTGCCCGAGGAGGAGCGTCACGCCGCCTTCTACGATTACTCCCTCCGCAAGATCATCGAGGGTCAGCAGGCCGATATGTGCGCCTTCGGGGTGGCCTTCGACACCTGGTTCCACGAGAGTTGGCTGTACGAGAAGGGCGAGGTGGAGGCCGCGATGGAGGAGTTGAAGCGGCGCGGCCACACCTATGAGAACGAGGGCGCGGTGTGGTTCCGCGCCACCGCGTTCGGGGACGAGCAGGACCACGTGCTGATCCGCCAGGACGGGCGGCCGGGCTATCTCGCCTCCGACATCGCCTACCACAAGAACAAGTTCGCGCGCGGCTACGATCGGTTGGTGGATATCTGGGGGCCGGACCACCACGGGCACGTGCCGCGCACCAAGTACGGGGTGCAGGCGCTCGGCTACGATCCGGAGCGGTTCGAGATTCTGGTGCACCAGTTCGTGCGGCTGTTCAGCGGCTCGGAGATGGTGCGCATGTCCAAGCGCGCGGGGGATATCATCCCGCTGCGCAGCCTGATCGAGGACGTGGGTACGGACGCGGCGCGGTTCTTCTTCTTGATGCAGTCCATGGACAGCCATCTCG
>CAZUGW010000453.1:1759-2841 GCA_964620055.1 uncultured bacterium | reverse complement strand
ACCCACCACAACGCCCTCGATCTGAATCTGCACCTGCGTATCGCCACGGAGCTCTACCTCAAGCGGCTCGTGGTGGGCGGGATGGAGCGGGTGTACGAGATCGGGCGAGTGTTCCGCAACGAAGGCATCTCCACCAAGCACAATCCCGAGTACACGCTGCTCGAAGTGTACCAGGCCTACGCCGACTACCGCGAGGTCATGGAACTGACCGAGCAGATGGTGGCCCAGGCGGCGCAGGACGCGCTCGGCACCACCAAGATCACCTATCAGGGACAAGAGGCCGACCTCGCGCCGCCGTGGCGGCGCATCAGCCTCCTCGCCTCCATTCACGAGCAGGCCGGCGTGGCGCCAGAGCGGCTGCAATCCGAGGCGGAGGCGCGGAAGGTGTGCGCGGAGTTGAACCTCCCGGCCGGATCGGACCTGCACCTGAGCACCATGGTGAACAACATCTTCGAGGAGTTCGTGCAGCCCACCCTCATCGCCCCCACCTTCGTGACCGACTACCCGACGCTGATCTCGCCTTTGGCCAAGGCCCACGCCGACAACCCGGACCTCACGGAGCGGTTCGAGGCCTTCGTCGCGGGGATGGAGATCGCCAACGCCTTCTCGGAGTTGAACGACTCGGAGGAGCAGCGGCGGCGCTTCGAGCAGCAAGCGCGAGCGCGGGCCGCGGGGGACGAGGAAGCCCACCCCATGGACGAGGACTTCCTCCGGGCGCTGGAATACGGGATGCCGCCCACCGGCGGCCTGGGCGTCGGGGTGGATCGGCTGGTGATGCTGCTCACCGACTCGGCCTCTATCCGCGAGGTGATTCTGTTCCCGCAGATGAGGCCGGAGGCGGATTAGCGCTACACCCCCTCCCGCGCCTCCAGGATATGCGCGACATCGCGATAGAGGATGTCCCGCAGTTGACCCTCCGTGGCCACGGTGAGGTGGAAGTTGTCGTAGTAACGCAACCGGCCAACCACGGTGGCGCCGGTCTTGAGGTGAACTATCAGTCTCATTTCGGGACCCGGCTGCGAACGCGCATTGAGCCGGTCCCAGAGCTGATCCTCCGGATCGGATGAATGATCGTAGATCAG
>CAZUGW010000453.1:0-1749 GCA_964620055.1 uncultured bacterium | reverse complement strand
GTGGGAGGCGCAGGCGGCTTGTTCATCGCTATCTGCCTTCCCGGCGAGCATGGAGCATGCTCTCCTCGGGATGATGGATGATATGAGGCAGAGTCGCAGCTACCGGCCCCCGAAGCCGTCCCACCTACGGCTCCAGCAGATAGCGAGAACCTCCCGCCCGTCCTGGGCCCTGATCCCTATGCGATTTGCGCGGATTCTAGCACAACCCGGTCCGTTCCTCAAGCCCACCGCGCGTCTTTTTTCGGCGGAGGTGCAGACATGACGACCGATTGCCAGAGCGTGA
Organism: uncultured bacterium; assembly: GCA_964620055.1. GTDB lineage: Bacteria > Armatimonadota > Hebobacteria > Hebobacterales > Hebobacteraceae > CAZUGW01. The sequence continues at coordinate 1,466 of CAZUGW010000453.1, read as the reverse complement.
GAGGCTTGCTTTCCCGTCCATTGACACCGCGCAGGCGGGAAACCTAGAATGATCCGAAGAGGGCGCGTTGGGGAGCCCGGTCCTGACCACGGAGAGACTGTGAAGTCCAAGCTCACCGCCCAGAGGCGACAGGCCGAACCGCCTGACCAGGCACAGTCCGTGCTGTGGGGTCGCGCCGACCTCGCCCTCCTCGCTTCGCTGATCGCCCTCCATCTCGGGTTCCTGTGGCGCGCGGCCCTGCTCCGCGGGTTCATCGTCCACAAGGACCTCTGCTACCAATTCGAGCCCTACAAGACGGCCCTGCACGAGGCCCTGCGCGCGGGGCGATTGCCCCTGTGGACGCCCTACCTGTTCTGCGGCTACCCGCTCGCCGCGGAAGGCCAGACGGCGGCCTACTATCCGATCTCCTGGGTGGTGTCTTGGCTCTTGCCCTCCTGGGGCGCGGTCAACTGGATGATCCTCCTGCACCTGATCCTCGCGGCCGTCGGGATGTACCTGCTGGCGCGCGAGTTCGGCCTCTCTCGTTTCGGGGCCTGGCTGGCCGCCTTCGTCTTCTCTTTCAGCGGGTTCCTCTTCGCGCGCGTCCAGCACCTCAGCCTGCTCAGCGCCGGCTCCTGGCTGCCACTCACGCTGTTCTTCGTCGCCCGCGCCTGGCGCGGTCGGCTGCTTCCCAACGGCGCTCTCGCCGCCGCCGCCTGGGGGATGGCCGCCCTCTGCGGGCACCAACAGACTCTCTTCTTCACCACCCTGGTGATCGTCTGCTGGCTAGTAATGCAACTGCTCACCTCCAGACCTCGGCCGGTGCTCCGCGCGGGCGCGCTGCTGGGCCTCGTCATAGGCCTGGGGGCAGGACTGGCGGCCGTCCAACTCTTGCTCACCGCCGGGATCGCCGCGGCCTTCCCGCACGGCGAGGCCGGCGACTACTCCTATATCACCTCCTATCCGCTCCTGCCCAAACACCTCCTCGGCCTCCTCGCCCCGAACTGGCAGGGCTCGACGGCCGACGCGACCTACCACGCCGAACGCAGCTACTGGACCTACGTCATTTATCTCGGCCTCGTGCCGCTGGCGCTCGCGCTGGTCGGCGCGTCCACCCGCCGCGGACGAGCCGCGGCCCTCCTCGCCGCCCTCGCGTTGCTCCTCGCCCTGGGACCGGCGACTCCGATCTACTACGTACTCCGCTTCCTGCCCGGGTTCGCCCAGTTCCACGTGCCGGCCCGCTTCGTCTTTGTCTTCACCTTCGCGGCCGCGCTGCTCGCCGGCTATGGATGGGAGCGCCTCGCGCAGTGGCGGCGCCTCGGCGGGCGCCGCCTCCTGGCGGCGATGGCCCTGGTCGCCGTCCTCTCGGCCCTCGATCTCTTCCACTTCGACCGCACCCTGGCCCCCCTTGCCAGTTCGGTAGTCACCGAGGCCCCCCACCCCGTCGCGGAGGTCGTGCACCGAGACCCCGCATGGTCGCGGGTGTT
>CAZUGW010000452.1:0-2860 GCA_964620055.1 uncultured bacterium | reverse complement strand
GTACCTGAATCCGTTCCCACGGAATACCGGCGAGGTCGTGGGCGCGTACGACAAGCGAGTCGCATGGAAAGATTGGGAAGCTGCCGGCGGGCAACTTCTCCGTGGGCGGCCGCTTCACCATGGCGCTGGAGTCCACGGCGGCATACCAGGCCTTCGTCAACGGCGAGGCGGCGGCGCTCAAGCTCCGCGCAAACGGGGCCACGCTCGTCGGGACGTGGGGCTACGGACTGGAACTCGAACTGCCGAAGGTGCGCTACTTCTCCATGAACGCGCCCCTCGCGCCGGGGCGATTGGTGTATGACCTGGCGTTCGAGGCGGTGCTGGACACGAGCCAGCAGCCGGCGACCGAGGTGGTGTGCCAGCTCTGGAATACGCGGCCGGGCTATTAGCATAAGGAGCACGACATAAGGGCACGATAGGTCGTGCCCCTACCAAAGGAGGACACCATGATCGAGTGCGATCTCATGCGGATGGATCTGCGGGCGATGGGACTATGGGGCGCGGCGGTGCGGGTGGAGCTCGCAAATGATTACGAGGAGGTGTGGCTGCAGACGATTGCCAACCGCACCGAGGCGTTGGAGCGCGGGCACGAGGCGATGCAGCGCAAGCTGCTGGAGTACCGCGACGGCGGGGAGCGGCGGGAGGCCTTGCGCGCGGCCTTGCTGCTCGCGCCGGCGGAGGAACTGGTGAGCATGGCCCTGGACGCGGAGCGCGCGGGAATGGAGGCGCGGGTGCGTCGCGAGCTGCCCGACCCGGTCGCGCCGCGGCAGGACCGCGCCGCGGGGGAGGGCGACCAGGAATTCGCAAAGCGCGTGGCCGCGCACGAACTCGAGTGCGAACGCGTTGATCTCGAACGGAGCGCGGCCTTGGAAGAGCGCCGCGAGGAGCGGCGGCGCGAGCTGCGGGCCTTGCCGAAGGAGCAACTCGCGGTGCTGGCCGAGCCGCGGCGCATTGACATCGAGTGCTGGAACGCGTTCGCGCAGGCCTGCGACGACTGGGTGCTGCTGCGCGCGGTGCGGCGCGCGGAGAACCGCGAGGAGCAATACTTCTCCTGCCTCGCGGAGGTGCGCGCCCTCCATCCGCAGGTGAAGGAGCAACTGCGCCGCGCCTACCGCGACCTCGAACCGGCGGAGGGGGACGCCTTCCCAAAAGCCTGAGCCGCCGCCCGGACTTCCGCCTGAACGATCTGATCTGCCGACGCTATCCCGGCGCGTACCGCCATCCCCTCGATCCCGCGCTGATCGCCCTGCCCTGGTGGTTGAAAGAGGCGATTGCCTGGATCGAGATGGACGAGCGCGCCGACTATCTCGGAGGGTCCCATGCCTGGTTCTGATCGGCCGGCACATAGCATCACCCTCATCGAGCCGCTGATTGGCGGCTCGCCTTCGTTCGCCTCCGCTGCGGAGACGATGCTGGCGGCCTCGCGCACCATGCTCGCGGCGGCCTCGGCCCTTTCGGTCGGGCCGGGCGGAGTGCGAGAGAAGGAGATGACGGCCGAGGCCATCGAGGCCGGATTCGTGCGCGCGCTGCGCCGCGAATCGCTGCTCGGGGAGCGCGACGCGGCGTCGGGCGGTGGGTCGTCCTGGGGACTACCGGGCGGCTCAATTCCGGGGACGGGATACGGTCGCACGGGAGCGGCCCTGACCGGCCACGGCGCGCGGGCGCAGACCTATGGCGCGATCGGCGGCGCCATCGGCTATGCGGTGGGCGGGCCGATCGGAGGGCTCATCGGCGGAATGCTGGGCGGACTGTTCGGCGGCAATGATGACGACGAGCAGAAACAGGAGGAACTGCGGCGGCAGTGGCTCAACGATCCCGAGGGGTTCGAGATTGAGGCCTACCTCTACAACCTCGCCCGCGCCAGCGGCGGCGCGACCCGCCGCTCGTTCTTCTCGCCAACCAGGCCGACGCTGTCTTTGTGGCCAGTGATGCGTCGCAGCGGAAGCCCCGTCGTAGTGCAGCTCGCGCCCGGTGCGGTGCAGATCACCGGGCAGGGCGAGGAGGCGGGTGAGTTGGCGGCGCGCGCCTTCGCCGGTGCGCTGGGGCGCGCGCTGGAACTGAACCGCGTGGTAGTGCCGGCCGCGGGATGGGGAGGGATCGCATAATGCCCACCTCCCCCCTGCGACAGACGCATTTCGAGTGGTTCCACGACGACGCGCCGCCGGCCAGCCACTCGCGCATGCGGAGCGAGGACAGCAACTTGGCCGCCGTCGTCTCTGGGACGCACGCCCTTCTGCGTATTCAGACCCAGCACACCGGCCGGCACAGCCTGGGGGTGTCACGTCGGCTCGAGTACCGCCGGCGCGGCAGCAATCAGTGGTGGTCGGTCATGGCCGCGGGCGGCGACCCGTGGAACATGCCGCTGTTCTATCCCAGCACCTGGTTTGTAAGCGGACAGGCGATCACAAACCAGCGACTCTCTACCCCCACCAACCCGGGCAGCCCGGGGTTCGTCGGCGGGCGGGCCTGGCAGAGCGACTACGTAGTGAGCACGACCGTCTGCGGTCCCGGCGACTACACCGAGGACCTGTGGGACATCTGCGTGATGCCCCTTGCGCCGCCGGGGCTCGACCTCGAGTTCCGCGTCACCGCAGACGGCCGGCCCTACGAGCGATATGACCGCTACCCGCGCCTGACGGTGCGAGGATATGTGCCGACGGAGATGGACGTGAAGGCGAACCAACTCTTCGCGGAGGTCAAGCCGCTGGCGCAGCTCCAGTTCCAGCGCGATAACGCGTGGTGGGATCTGTCGAGCCGGCTGCTGTTCCCGTTCACCATCACGCGGCGATTGCGGGCCGTGAGCACGGCCGACATCACGCTCCTGAGTGCGGCTAACCGTGCTCAGTCGTCCTGCAGCAGG
>CAZUGW010000451.1:0-2874 GCA_964620055.1 uncultured bacterium | reverse complement strand
CAAGTAGATGATGTGCCACGCATTCACTCCTTTTGTTCGTCTTTTTCGGCACGCCACTGCCGAACCCCTCCTCCCTCCCCATATTCGCAAGGAGAGCATCCCATCTTGCCGAACCATACCATCGTGAACGAATATCTGGTCTTCCTCGACGAGAGTGGAGACGACAACCTCCAGAGCATCACCCCCGAGTACCCCGTCTTCGTGCTGGTGGCCGTCGTCATCGAAAAGGCCTATCACCACACCGACGCCGTCCGGGAATTCGCGGAATTCAAGGCCCGCCACATGACACCGGGACAGATTCTCCACACCGTAGACATGCTCAGATGCCAGAAGGGCTTTGAGTTCCTGAAGGACCGGACGCGTCGAGAGGCCTTCTACCGCGACCTGAACGCGGTCATCGCGCGCATGGACTTTACCTTGATTGCCGCCATTCTGGACCTGCCAAAGGCCATTGCACGGTGGGGTCTTCAACAGCGTACCCCGTACGTCTACCTGATGCAGCTTCTGCTGGAGCGGGTCTATTTCTGCCTGCGCGGGAAGGGAACCGCCCAGGTGTTCGCCGAGTCGCGGCAGCCGCACCTGGACGCGCTCATCCGCGGCGAGTTTCTGCGGGTGCGGGGAGGGGCCACCATGATTCGCCCGGCCACTCTCCTGGAGCGTATGTTCCCCGAGGAGATACGCTTTCTCCCCAAGTCGGCCAATCCAGGGGCGGAGCTGGCCGACCTGCTTGCCAGTCCGATTGGCAGAGCGTACCTCGGAAAGCCTTCGCCCATCTCGGCCGAGGTGATTCGCGCGAAGACCTACCAGCGCCCGTCGGACGGCGAAGTGCGAGGGTGGGGGCGGATCGTGCAGCCCTGAAAAAACGAAGGGGCGGAGGCTGCTACGCAGCTACCGCCCCACAGTTGGTGCGTCACATCTGTGTCGGAGGTGAAGGCTGCTTCGCAGCTATCATCTCACACCCCTAATCTATGCCCGATTTCGGACTTTGTCAACCATGTTCGCGAGGCGGCAGTTCTTCTGGCACGGCAGAGCCGAAGCCTCCCCCCTGTCCCCCCTCCCTCCCCCTTGGTCCACCCCCGACACAAACCCGAATTGACACAGGTAGTACCCTTAGCTATCATCTAACCGGTGCGAGGGAGCCTGGCCCCCCTGGACTTTGGCCCCTGGCCCTTGACGACTTTACGATGCCTACGAATACAGCCCCACAGATAGATTCAGGCGCGCCTGTCCCTCTCGCTCGGCCTCAGGCGAGCGAACGGGATGCTGGGAGCACAGACAGCCTTTCGACGCCCCCTCGCGGCGCTCGGGGCAGGCCCCCCGCCTTGGGGATTGACATCGGCGCCGAGACCGTCAAGGCCGTTCTGATTCGCGACGGCGAGATCGAGCCGCTGGCCTGCCTCCCGGTCGAGGGGAAGCCCTTCGCCCGCGTGCGCGAGGTCTTGGAATTACTTCGGCACGGGAGTGCCGAAGCTCCGGGCTTCGGCACTCCCGTGCCGAAGCAATCAGTCGGCGTGGAGCGCGCCCTCCTCGGCGTGACCGGCGCCGGCGCCTCCCAGGTGGCCGCGCTGCTGGGCGTGGAGTCGGTGGACGAGCCGAGCGCCATCGTCGCCGCCTGCAACCTCCTCCACCCCGACACCCGCACCGTGATCGAGATGGGGCGCGAGACCCAGCGCTATCTGCGTCTCCAGTGGGACGAGACGGCAGGGCGACTGCTGCTCGACGACGCGAGCATGGGCTGCAAGTGCGCCGCCGGCAGCGGCTCCTTCATCGTCCACATGGCCTCCCGCCTGAACTACGGCTCCGTCGAGGAGTTCGCCCGTGTCGCCTACGAGACGCCCAACCCCGCCGCCCTCTCCGGCCGCTGCGCGGTGTTCACCGAATCCGATATCGTGCACCTCTACCAGAAGGGCACGCCCCGCGAGCGCATCGCCGCCGGCGTCCACCAGGCGATGTGCCGCAACTACCACTCCGCCATCGCCCGCGGCAAAGAGTTCCCGGGCCGCGTCCTACTTATCGGCGGCCTCTCGCTGAACCCCGCGGTGCGCAAGTACCTGGCCCTGGAACTGGGCCTGCCCGAGGAGCAGATCACCGTCCCGGAGCGCAGCCTCCTGCTCGGGGCCACCGGCGCGGCCCTCCGCGCCCCCTCCGAGGTGAATATCGCGGAACTGATTCAGGCGCTGGACGAACTGATCGGGCAGCCGCTGGAGTACGCCGATACTGCGCAGTTGCGCCTCCAGACGTCGGTCATCATGCAGCCCGAGGAGGACCTGAGCGATCTGCCGCGGCAGATTCCCGTCGCCGCCCTCGGCGTGGACATCGGCTCCGTGAGCACGAAGGCCGCGCTCGTCACCGAGGTGGACGGCCGCCTCCGCCTCCTCGCCAGCTACTACCGCCGCACCGACGGCGATCCCCTCGCCGCGGTGTGGGACACGGTCGCGCGCATTCAGCAGCAGGTCGAGGAGCAGGGGTTTGTCATCGGAGAGATCTTCGCCGGCACCACGGGATCGGGGCGTTACCTCACCGGCGACTACCTCGGCGCGGATGTCATCAAGAACGAGATCACCGCTCAGGCCCAGGGCGCGCGGGCCTTCACCCCCGAGATCGAATCCATCCTCGAGATCGGCGGCCAGGATTCCAAGTACATTCAACTCAAGGGCGACACCATCGTTGACTTCGAGATGAACAAGGCCTGCGCCGCCGGCACCGGCGCGTTCCTGGAGAAACAGGCCCAGCGCCTCGGCCTCGCCCTCGAGGATTTCGGCCCCACCGCGCTGGGGGCAAAGCGCCCCCCCGACCTCGACTGGACCTGCACCGTCTTCTCCGAGTCCGCCTCGGTCTATTACCAGCAGAACAACGTGCCCCTCGCCGATCTCT
>CAZUGW010000450.1:0-2879 GCA_964620055.1 uncultured bacterium | reverse complement strand
AGGACCCGGTGGAGTACCAGTTGCCCGGGCTCACCCAGACCCAGGTGAATGCGCGGGCCGGCGTGACCTTCCCCAACGCCCTCCGCACCTTCCTGCGGCAGGATCCGGACGTGATCCTCGTCGGCGAGATCCGAGATGGCGAGACGGCGCTGATCGCCACGGAGGCGGCTCTCACTGGACACCTGGTGTTCAGCACCCTGCACACCAACGACGCCCCCAGCGCCGTCGCCCGGATGATCGAGATGGGGATCGAGCCCTTCTTGGTCGCCTCCGCCGTGATCGGCGTGCTGGCGCAGCGCCTGGTGCGCGTCATCTGCCCGGACTGCAAGGAGGCGTACACCCCGCCGGTGGAGGCGTTCCGCCGCCTCAACCTGGCGATGGACCTGGACTCCGTCACCTTCTATCGGGGCCGAGGTTGCGAGCGGTGCCGCCACAGCGGTTATCGCGGCCGCACCGGCGTGTACGAGCTGATGCTGGTGAGCGACAGCATCCGGGAGTTGATCCTGAAGAAGGCGGCCGCCCACCGGATCCGAGAGGACGCGCTGCAGGCGGGCATGATCACCCTGAAGACGGACGCCATGCAGAAGGTCCTGGAGGGGATCACCACGATGGAGGAGGCGCTCCGCGTTGTCTACACTGGCTAAATCGGGCGGCAAGTATCGCGTCGAAGACTACTCCGTGGACGATCTCCTGGGGATGGCCCATCAGCAGCGCGCGTCGGATCTGCACCTCACCGCAGGGCTGGCGCCGACGGTGCGGATTGACGGGCGACTGCGCCCCCTGGAGTTCGACCCGCTGCCGCCGGCGGAATGCCAGCGGCTGGTGTACAGCATCCTCAACGACCATCAGGTCCAGGTGTTCGAGACCAAGCACGAGTTGGACTTCTCCCACGGGATCAAGAAGCTCGGGCGCTTCCGCGTCAACGTCTACATGCAGCGCGGGGCCGTGGCGGGCGCCTTCCGGCTCGTGCCGGCCCGCATCCCGACCTTCGAGCAACTCGGGCTGCCTCCCGCGGTGCGCCACTTGACCGAGCGCACCAGCGGCCTGATCCTGGTGACCGGTCCCACGGGCAGTGGCAAGTCTACCACGCTGGCGGCGATGATAGATTACATCAATGTCACCCGCGCCTGCCACATCGTCACCATCGAGGACCCCATCGAGTACGTCCACACCCACCGCCGGTCCATGGTCAACCAGCGCGAGCTCGGCAGCGACACCTACGAGATGGCCTCGGCCCTCCGCGCCGTCGTGCGCGAGGACCCGGACGTGGTGCTGGTCGGCGAGATGCGCGACCTGGAGACCATAGACGCGGCGCTCAAGATCGCGGAGACCGGCCATTTGGTGCTGGCTACGCTCCACACGCGCAACGCGCCCCAGAGCGTAGATCGGGTGATAGACGTCTTCCCGGCGCACCAGCAGGAGCAGATCCGCGTCCTGCTCGCCAGCACCCTGGAGGCCGTCCTGGCCCAGCAGTTGCTCCCGAAGAACGGCAGCAGCGGCCGCGTGCTGGCCCTGGAACTGCTGATCGTCACCGCCGGCGTGCGCAACCTGATCCGGGAGGGGAAGACCCACCAGATCTACAGCCTCATGGAGACCGGCGGCGATCTCGGGATGCAGACCATGGACCGCTCGCTGGCCCTGCACGTGCGACAGGGCCAGGTGGCGGCCGAAGAAGCGGCCTTCCGAGCCGTGGACTACGATAACTACAGGCGCTGGCTGTCCAGCCTGTGAAACCCGAGGGAGAGATCGGTGAGGCCCCGGGGCCCCCCTAGACCCTAGACCCTAACCCCTAGCCCCCAGAGAGAGGAGTTCGCAGTGTCAACCTTCAAGTATAACGCCATGGACCGAGGCGGCCGCGCGGTGTCCGGCACGCTGGAGGCGGAGAGCGTCGAGGTGGTGCGCGCCAAGCTCGCCGAGTTGAGCTACCACGTCATCGGCATCCACGAGACGAAGTCCGGCGGCGGGCTGCAAGCGATGTTCAACAACATGCAGAAGGTCAAGCTGAAGGAAATGGCCATGTTCAGCCGCCAGTTCGCCACCATGATTGACGCCGGCTTGAGCGTGGTGAAATGCCTCGACATCTTGCAGAAGCAGTCCCGCAACCCGCGTCTCAAGGAGGTGATCGGGCAGCTCAAGCACGATGTCGCGGGCGGCACCAGCCTCACCGAGGCCGTCCAGAGGCATCCCCGCATCTTCTCCCCGCTCTACATCAACATGATCCGCTCCGCCGAGGCGGGCGGCATCCTCGATACGGTGCTGGACCGCCTCAGCGGTTTCCTGGAGAAGGAGCAGGAAATGCGCGGCAAGGTGAAGTCGGCGATGACCTACCCGGTCGTCGTCTTCGTCTTCGCCATGCTGATGGTTCTCGCCCTGCTGATGTTCGTGTTGCCGAAGTTCAAGGGCATCTTCGAGGCGATGAACCTGAAGCTGCCGCTCACCACCAAGCTGATGCTTAACTTCTCCGTCTACGTGCAGAGCTACTGGTACGTCGGCCTCGTGCTCATCATCGGCGGCATCATCGGGGTCAAGGCGGCCATGCGCACCGACAAGGGCCGCTACGCGGTGGACGCGCTGAAGCTGAAGATCCCCATCTTCGGCGATCTGATCCTCAAGACCGCGGTCTCGCGCTTCGCCCGCACCTTCGGGACGCTTGTCACCTCTGGCGTGCCGGTGCTGCGCGCCCTGGAGATCGTCTCCGACACCGCCGGCAACCGCGTGGTCTCGGATGTCGTAGCGCGGGCCCGCGTCAGCATCAAAGAGGGTGATAAGATCAGCACCCCCCTCTTCGCCAGCAAGAGACGGGGCGCCGTTGCGCAAGCGTGCCCCGCCGGAGTTGGGAGAAGACGCGGGCTAGAGGGGCGGCGAGCGTCCGGCTGGGC
>CAZUGW010000449.1:0-2886 GCA_964620055.1 uncultured bacterium | reverse complement strand
AGTGAATCTGCCCGCGGCGAAAGGGTATTGGTCCGGCGGGGGCGAATACGAGTAAGACAGCAGACGCACCCGCCGCGTCCGCCCCAGAGCGGCACGAACGGCGATCTGACGGCTGTCACCGGCCTGGGGAGGCCCAGGCGGCGGTCTTCCGCAAGGCCTGTACGGACAGGGGAGGCGAAGCATGGCCCAGAACGACTTCATGGCCAGGTTCGGGATTGACGAGAGCCTCGGCTCATCCATAGAGCGTTTCAGCACGTCGCGGTTCGTCCGCAAGGAGACAGTGCTGAAGCAAGAGGTGGAGTCGTACTACGTGAGCGATGTGGACAACATCGCCTTCATCACCATGGGAAAGCGTAAGCACACCATCTGCCAGGTGCTCGATCTGCCGGATGCGGTGTGCGCGGGGCTGACGTATAAGCAGCGGCTTATCCAGACCGAGCGAGGCGATTGCCTGCTCTTGGCGCGCTGGAAGCCGGATCGGCACATGCGGCGGAACGCGCCGGACTGGTCGCAGAAGTGGTTCGTGGAGAAGCAGTTGTTCCCGCCGGACAATGAGAAGCTGTTCTCGCGCCTGGAGAAGCGATTCCAGGACCTGGCGGACGAAGCCGCCGCGCCTCCGCCCATCGTGGCGGCCGCGGCGGAGACCGAGGAGGGCGAGGTGACGGAACCCGCCGTGACCGCGACCGCGGAGGCGGGGGAGGGGGAGGAGGAGTAGGGGGTGAGGGGCGCGGGGCCGGGTCCGTTCACGCACGAAGGGCGGTGCAGTCCGGGCGGCCGCGAGTGGGTGGCGGAATCGAAAGCATCCGAGCCTGATAATCCCTCCAGGGGGCGGTTCTGCTGCTATGGACCGGCCCGTTAACTTCTACTGCGATGAAAGCTGCCATCTTGAACACGACCAGCAGACAGTCATGGTCCTTGGAGCGGTCTGGTGTCCGGTGACGCGGGCCCGGGAGATCGCCCAGCGTATGCGGGAGATCAAGGCCGAACACGGGCTCAAGCCGGGGTTCGAGGTGAAGTGGACGAAGGTGTCACCAGCGAAGTTTCGCTTCTATGGCGATCTGCTAGACTACTTCTTCGATAACAGCGACTTGCACTTTCGCGCGTTGATCGTGCCGGATAAGTCGCTATTGGACCACGGGGCCTTCCGGCAGAGCCACGACACCTGGTATTACAAGATGTACTTCACCATGTTGGAGGCGCTGCTCGCCCCCGACTGCCATTACCGCATCTACCTCGATATCAAGGACACACGTGGGCCCGCGAAGGTGAGGAAGTTACATGACATCCTCTGTAACAGCATGCGCGACTTCCGGCGCGAGATCATCGCGCGCGTCCAGACGGTCCGTTCCCACGAAGTCGAACAGCTCCAACTGGCCGACCTGCTCGTCGGGATGGTCTCTGCCGCCCATAGAGGCGGCACCACGAGCGAGGCCAAGCTGCGCCTCGTGGAAAGAATGAGGAGGCGCTCCGGGTATTCGCTGCTTCAGACTACGCTGCTTCGTGAGGACAAGGTCAATCTGTTTCGGTGGGAGGCCAGGGAAGCGTAGCTATGAGCGACCAGTACAACTGGCTCCCGCCCCTGGTGCCGCTTGAGGAGTACGGAGGCAACTGGGACCTCTACTGCGGCGCGCTCTATGGGATCTTCCACCAGCACTTCATCGCGACAGAAGCCGCGCATGATGGAATGCGTGTTGCCATCAAACGCCATCCTCTATTGAGAGGCAAGGAGGCAACCTTCTGGCACCTGATCTCGGAAGGCGCCGTCGAGGACGAACGGCTACCCGACCTCCGCCGCTGCGAGCGTATTCGGTGGCCGCGGCCGATGATAGAGGCGCCTTTGGGGGACAAGCTGCGGTGCTGGCGGAATTCACGACGAGGCGAGGAGAGGGTCGTGATTGCCGTTGGGGATTTCAGTTACGTGGTGGTGCTGGCCGTTCGCAGGGGTTACGTTATTCTGTGGACGGCGTACTGTGTCGAGAGAGAGCATAGGCGCCGGAAGCTGCGGGCAGAGTGCGGGGAGTATTGGCGGGACCAGGAAAAAGGCTGACGTCGCTCCTGGCAAGGAACGACGTCGTTACTCCTTCCACACATGGTGGATGAGCTACTGCAAGTATACCTCATCTCACGAGGAAGTCAACGCGCGTGAGCGGTGAGTTTGGGCGGGAGAGGCCGGCAACAGGCCGTGTTTTCGTTGGATCGGAAGCCGGCCTCCTGCGGGAAATCCCTGCCAGGGGCATAGGAAGAGTGAATACGCACACCACGTCGCTCACCTGTCTGCGCTCACCAAGTGGCCTATCGTACAGGCCGGGCGCGTGCTTGACAAGCCTCTGTTGGCGTGTATCATAGGTTCCGGCGGGGTACGGCCGTGAAGATAGATTTGGCGAATGTAGCGGGCGTGCCGGGCGCGCATGGCCGCTATGTTGTTGATGAATCCATCCGCCCGCTGGAGGGGGTGGAGGTGGTCGGATCGGTCGCCGGCGAGATCACCGTGCAGAACACGGGGCACTTGCTGGTGGTGAGGGGCCGTTTGCGCGCCACCGTGCGGGTGAACTGCGTGCGCTGCCTGACGCCGACGGAAGAGCCGATCGCGGTGGCGATCGAGGAGGAGTTCGCGGCGGCGGGAGCGCCCGCGGACGTGGATACGATTGACCGGGAGGATCCCGAGCGGTCGGCCATCGAGGATTACGTGTTGGACGTGCGAGAGTTCGTCCGGCAGCAGGTGGCGATCAACACGCCGATGGCGAGTCTGTGCCGGCCGGACTGCCAGGGGCTCTGCCCGACCTGCGGACGGAATCTGAACGAGGGGCCGTGCGACTGCCAGCCGGAGGGCGACGCGGGGCCGTTTGCGAGGTTGAGGGATCTGCTGGGTGGAAGCCAGGGTCAGAA
>CAZUGW010000448.1:0-2886 GCA_964620055.1 uncultured bacterium | reverse complement strand
GGGGTCGAGTGGAGGTGTACGGTCGGGATGATCCGCAGACACGTCGTGCCGTTCCTGGTGCTCTTTCTCGCGTGCTCCCGCGGCCTCGCCGCGGCGGCCGGCGGCCCCCCGCCCCCGTGCCCACCGACGCTCGAGCAGCTTATCGCGCAGGGCGTGCAGAACAGTTCCGAGCTGCTCTCCTTGAACTACCAGGTCCGCGCGGCGGAGGCGATGATCCGGCCCGCCGGCGCGCTCCCCGATCCCATGCTGGAGGTCGGTCTGAAGGACATCCCGGTCGGCGCGGGGATCAGCCTCAATCAGGACACGATGAGCGGGCTGGAGGTGATGGCATCCCAGATGGTGATGCCATCGGCGAAGCGCCGGCTGGACCGCGGGATGCAGGCGGATATGGCCCTGATGCTGCGCGAGAAATACGCCGACAAGCGGAACGACATCGTGCGCCGGGTCACGAAGGCCTACCGCGACGTGCAGGCTATGGACGAGCAAGTCCGCATCACGGAGCAGAACAAGCAACTGGCCCAGGACATGCTCGCGGCGGCGGAGGCGAACTACGCTACGGGAAAGGTGATGCAGCAGGATGTGTTCATGGGCCAGGTGCGGGTTTCGCAGATGATGGACATGCTGATTGCCATGCGGAAGGAGCGGGCCAACGCGGAGGTGATGCTGGGGGAGGCGCTCACCTGCCCGACCGGGTTCAGCATCGGCCCGCTGCCTCCTCCGGAACGCACCCCGGTAGCGCTGGAGGCGGAGGCCCTGGTCACGGCCGCAGACGCGGCCAGTCCGCAGTTACTGGAGATGCGCGTCCGTGTGGAGCAGGCCGAGAAGCAGGTGCGCCTGGCCGCGCTGGGCCTGAAGCCGGACTACACCTTCAGTCTTGCCTATATGATTCGGGAAACGGTGGACATGGACCCGATGAGCGGCACGGACATGTGGTCGGCCGCGGTGGGCATCAACCTGCCGTGGGTCTATCGCCGCGACAAGACCGAGCAGCAGAGGAAGTCGGCCGCCGCGGCGAAGTGCGCGGCACTGGAGGACGTGGCGGCGATGCGCAACGAGCTGGCCTCCATGGTGCGGCAGAAGGTGAACGACACACGCGCCGCGGACCAGCAGCTTTCGCTGCTGGAGACGGGCCTGCTCCCGCAATCCGAGGGCGCGGTGGCGGCGGCGCGCTCGGCCTACGTGGTCGGTAAAGGGAGCATCACCGCGATGCTGGACAGCCAGATGAGTTTCCTCAACCTCCAACTCCAACGTTCCCGACTCACCGCGGAGCGGGAGAGTAACCTGGCGGAGGTGACCTATCTCATCGGAAAGCCCGGCTGTCCGCCGGAGGAGGGGGTGGCGAATGGGAGCTAACGGGCGCAGTCACGGCCGGGCATTGCCCTGGATGCTGCTGATCGTCCTGATCGCGGCGATCGCGGTCGGCATCTGGTACGTGAGGAAGCCCACCGCCCGTCCCGCCACGCCTGGCGGGGCCGCCCAGGTGCAGGAAGTCATCTACACCTGCCCCATGCATCCGCAGATCAGGCAAAAGGGGCCGGGCGAGTGTCCCATCTGCGGCATGAAGCTGGTCCCGGTCGAGCCGGGGGCGACCACCGCGGCGACCAAGCCGACTTCCGAGATCCCCGGTCAGGGGGTGATCGCGATTGACCCCCGCCAGCAGCAGTTGATCGGCGTGGTCACGGTTCCGGTGACGCGGCGGAAGCTGGACCGCGCGGTGCGCACCGTGGGCGATGTTACGATTGACGAGTCCCTTACTTATGAGGTGCACACCAAGGTGGACGGTTGGGTGGAGCGCCTCTACACCAATCAGACGGGGAAGATCGTCCGCAAGGGCCAGCCCATGCTGACCATCTATTCCCCCGATCTGGTGAGCACGCAGCGGGAGTATCTGGTCGCGCTGCGTTCGCAGCAGCGCCTGGCGAACAGCCCGTTTCCGGAGGTGAAGAGAAGCGGCGATTCGCTGCTCGCCGCGACCCGGGAGCGGCTACGGCTCTGGGACATCCCGGACTCCGAGATCCGCCGGCTAGAGACTACCGGCGAGGTGAAGAAGACGCTCACCATCTACTCCCCGGCCTCCGGCTACATCATGGAGAAGATGGTGACAGAGGGGACGATGGTGACCCCCGCGATGACGCTGCTGAAGCTGGCCGATCTCTCTCGCATCTGGGTCGAGGCGTCTGTGTACGAATACGAGATGCCGACCATCCAGGTCGGGCAGCGTGCGAAGCTCACGCTCCAGGCCCATCCGGGGGCGGCGTTCTGGGGTCGCGTGAACTACATCTACCCGACGGTCGAGAACATGACGCGGTCGGTGAAGGCGCGGCTCGAGTTCGCGAACCCGGGCCTGACGCTGAAACCCGGGATGTACGGCGACGTCGAAATCATGGTCCCGACCGCGGATCAGGTGGCCATTCCTGAGCAGGCGATGATGGACACGGGGACGCGGAAGCTGGTGTTCGTGAAACAGGGGGACGGAATCTTCGTGCCCCGCGAGGTGACGCTGGGGCCGCGCGCCGACGGCTACTACCCGGTGTTGAGCGGGCTGCACGAGGGTGAGGTGGTGGTCTCCAGTCCGACCTTCCTGCTGGACTCGGAGAGCAAACTGCGCGCCATGACCGAGGGAGAGAGTATGGCCGGGATGAAACACGAAGCGAAGCCGGAGGCGGCAAAGCCCGCGGCGGGGGGCGCGCACGCCGGGCACGGCGGATAGCGCGGGGGCGACGCAGTGATCGAACGAATCATAGACTACTCCGCGCGCAACCCGCTGGTGATCATCCTCCTGGTGGCGGTGATGCTCGGCTGGGGCCTGTGGGCGGTGATGCACGTCCCGCTCGACGCCATTCCCGATCTCTCCGACACTCAGGTGATCATCTTCACCGAGTGGAT
>CAZUGW010000447.1:0-2903 GCA_964620055.1 uncultured bacterium | reverse complement strand
TCCGGCGCGTCGCTGCGGGCGAGCGCCGCCCAGCCACGGTCGACCAGCTTCGCCGCGATCTACACCTTGGCCATGACAACCTGCGCGATAGCCTGCTCGATCTAGAACGGCTCGGATTCATCACATGCAAATGGGGGAAGCTCATGCCCACAACGATCACAGTCCGCGACGTGCCCGATGTGCCAGAGACCGTGGAACGGCAGGTCAAGAATCTGCCTTCTGGCGTGAAGCTCGATGTCAGCCGCTCGGACATCAACCGCTTCCTGGCCTACTGGTGCGAGAAGTTTGAGCAGCGTCGGAGCGCACTGTACCATGTGGTGCGGGGCCGCGACAGCAAGCTCGTTCATGATCTACTGGAGACCTTCGGCCTGGACGAACTGAAGCGGCTGTGCTGGTATCTGCTGCGTTCCGGTGTTGCCTCCGAGGTCATCCGTTGGGAGGAAGTATCTATCCCAACCTTCGCGGCGAATATCAATCGGATAGCGATGGCTAAGAAGCAGGACGAGCAGCCCTCGGCTAGGATTCGCTGATGCTCTGCAAGCGAAGTCTTCATGATCTGGATAATCCAGCAATGGTATATATCACGCCGAGTACTGGCCTGCGACGGTGTGGCCCATGCCATCGCACGACATCCCTCCGTTGGACTGTGGCTAATGGCATTCGTCTTCGTGAGCAGCGCCTGCAACGACATGCTGCCAATCCAGAACGGCAGCGCGATTATACCCGCAGATGGCTGGTGATAAATCGTGAACGTAATCGCACGCACGGTCGTGCATGGAGTGCCGCCAATCCAGAACATCGACTCAGAAATTGGAGACGATGGGTTGCCGCAAATCCTATTCGCGCTCGTGCCCTCTCACACAATGGACATGCGCGACGCCGTGCGGCTATTGGATCAGATCAGGTCTTGGCTGCAGAGCTGATGGCCCTACTACAAGCTGCGCGTGGTCGTTGTCTCTACCGTGTCCTGTGCTCTGGCGCGCCCGCCACCGACTTCGATCACCTGGTACCGCTCCGACCGCGCGCCGGTGAACCGGCTGGCCGCCACGTAATAGCAAACTTGGTGCCCAGTTGCCACGAATGCAATGCAGGGCGCGGTGGGAAGCACAATAAGCCCCTTGATATTTGGCTGCCGCCCCGCCGTGCCGCTGCCCTCCGCACCCGCCATGTCAAGTTGCTGGAGAGGATTCGTTAATGGCTGATCTGGTCTTCTACTCCCCGTCCTTCGTCGGCGCGCTGGTATCGCTGGCCACCGGCGACGAGCAGTTCCTGCTGGCCTACGCCAAGATCTTGGAGGGCCGGTTCTTCTCCGACGCGGAGACCGCCTGGCTGGTGGACAAGGCCGTGAAGCACTTCGAGGAATACGGCACGGCGCTGACCCGCACCATCGTCGAGCAGGAGCTACACGGCGAGAAGGCCAACCCCGACATGGTCGAGGCGGTGCTGCTCCGCTGGGACGAACTGCCGGAGGTCGACGCCGATACCTTCACCTATGTGCTGGGCATGGCGGAGGAGTTCATCCGGCGGCAGGCCATCCTCTGCGCGGTCATGGAGAGCCAGCCGCTCATCGAGGATGGCCGCCAGGATGAGGTCATCCGGCTGGTGGAGGAAGCTAATGCTATCCGACTCCAGCGCTCGGTAGGCATCCGCATTCCTGATCCCGATCTTGATCCTCTGCTCACGCGGCTGAACACGCGCAATACCGATGTGGAGAATATCCCGTCCGGTGTGCCCACGCTCGATGCCTTCCTATCCGGCGGCTTACGAAAAGGAGAGACTGCGGTCATTATGGCATCGAAGAGTAAAGGTAAATCTATGTGGCTACCGTATGTGGCGGGCAGCGCGGTCATGCTCGATCTGAGTGTGCTCTGCTACACGCTGGAGATGTCCGCCGATGATTGGGCAGCTCGTCTGGTCTCCCGTATGTCCGGCGTGCCTATCAATAGCCTGCCTACCGAATTCTCTGGGCGCAAGTTCACGGCGGCCACGCGCATCGCTGAGAGCATGCAAGTGCTGGGCTTCGAGCGTGCGACCGCCGTGGTCAAAGAGGTTCCGCCGCGCAAATGTACGCCGGAGATCATTAGTGCAGACATCGAGGAGCTTGCCGCGCAAGGCATTCAAATCGATATGCTCGTGATAGACTACGCCGACCTAATGACCGCTGGCCGATACAAAGAGGACAAACGGTATGCCGAACTTGCGATGATCTACACCGATATCACTTCCCTGGCCAAGGAATATAAGATGGCGGTCTGGACGGCCAGCCAGGTCAATCGGCAGGCGCTCCGCAAGCCTAGGATATCGCTGGACGACACCGCTATCTCCTTCGACAAGCTCTTCCCTGTGGACTTCGTCTTCGGTCTGCTTCAGGTTGCCGAGGAGGAGGTGCCGGATGCAGATGGGCACCGCTCAGCTCGTATCCAGGTGGTGGCCGCCCGCCGAGCTGGTGAGTTCATCGTAGGCAACTTGGTGCCCGTCCGACTCTTCTATGAGAGCGCGACGTTCAAGGAGATTAAGGACATCACCAACAAGGGTGTTGATAACGCCGTCGAACCGAACGTGGTCTACGAGATGAGCGTGAAGGATGACGCCGACCACAGTGATGCCGACCGAGGGCCGGATGACAGCTAGGGCGTGGGATGCGGCGGTCGAGGACTTCGATATCGCGGCTGCCGCCGCGCGAGGTGGGGTCTCGCTTGAGGAATACTACGGCGAGGAGCTACGTGCCGACTGTCCATTCTGCGGCGATACGCGTCAGCGGCTAGGTGTGAATTCTCGCACCAAATTGTTCCACTGCTTCAACTGCGATGAGGCGGGCAACGCGGTGGGCTTCCTCATGCGCGTGCTCGGCCTGACCTACGAGGCCGCCACGGAGATGATCCTGGCGGGCCGGAACCGGCGAC
>CAZUGW010000446.1:0-2965 GCA_964620055.1 uncultured bacterium | reverse complement strand
CCTCCAGCGTCACCTCCGCCAGCCCCAGCCGGCCGTCGGGATAGCGGTACTCCACGCCGTCCATTGAGAACACAGGTGCTACCACACCCAACTCCTCAAGATCACTCGGTCCAGATAGAGCGTCCCCGCGACCATCGCGCCGCACACCGCCAGCCACGCGGCCTCGCGCCAACCGAAGCGCGCCTCGCGCAACGCCTTCGGCTGGCCGGTGTAACCGCGGGCGAGCATCGCCTGATACACCTCCTCCGTCAACCGCCGGGAGCGCGTGAACAGGAACGCGATGCTGCTCCCCACCCAGCGCCGCTCCTCTCCCGCCGGCGCGGGCGAGATGGTGCGCGCCCGCCTCGCCAGATGCAGCTCCTCGACCGTGCGCAGCAGCAGAAACAGGTAGCGATGCATCATCGTCAGCACCAGCACGAAGGGCGCGGTAAGCGAACCGTAGGCCGCGCGGAACAGATCTTGCGCCGGCGTGGTGAGCGTGAGCGTGAACGCCAGCAGCACGCTCACCGCCAGCCTGCTCGCGAACAGCCCCGCCCCCGCCAGGCCCTGCTGCGTGATCGCGACCTCCGGCTCGCGATGCAGCACCAGCACCGCGCGCCCCGGCGTGAACACGTTCATCATCGCGGGTAGCGCGGCCAGCATGAACACCCCCGGCACGAACCACAGCGCGCGATGGAACAGTGCGCGCGGTGAGAGGCGCGAGGCGAGCATCGCGCCGACGGCGAACACGCCCAGGATCCACAGCGATACGACATGATGCAGGAAGCTCGCCCCTATCAGCAGCCCGAGGATGGAGATCGTCTTCGCTCTCGCGTCCAGTCCTTGCAGCAGGCCTGGTTGCCGCGCCGCGCGCTCGAGGAACACCGCCTCCTCCACGAAGCGCGCGCTCTCCCGCAGAAAGCGGCCGACGGCGGAGGCGCGCCGGGTGCGCGCGGCCCTCGGCGCGGCTGGCTGCGACACCCACTCAGGCAGCCCGAGGTTCCCGCTCATCCCCGTGTCCCCGCCATCCGCGGCGCCTCGATGCGCGCCAGGTAGCCGTAGGCCAGCGCCGTCACCGCCGCCTCCAGGAACCCGAACACGAGCAGGTGGGGAATCCCCAACGCCGCGACGCTGGCCCTCAGGCCCAGCGGAAAGTACAGCGGCCGCCCGTCGGGCGCGTGGGCGAGCTGCGGCTGGATCCCGAGCATCACCGCCGTGCTGAACGCCGCCACGTTGATCCCCACATACCCCGCCACCCCCGCCGCGATGATGCTCCGCCGCGACCCCGCCGCCATGCGGCCCGCGGTCAGCCGGAATACCCCGTAGCTCGCGAACGAGATGAGAAACCCGAGGTTGAAGCAGTTCGCGCCCAGAGCCGTGATCCCGCCGTCGGCAAACACGAAGGCCTGCACCGCCAGCACCACCGACAGCGCCAGCGTCGCCGCCCACGGGCCTAGCAGGATCGCGAGCAGCGGCGCGCCGGTGGCGTGCCCGGTAGTTCCCACGGCGGGCACGTCGAACATCATCACCAGAAAGCTGAAGGCCGCCCCGATGGCGAGCAGCGGGGCCGTCCGCGCGGTCAGTGTCCGCTGCACGCGCCGTCCGGCGATCACCCAGATCGGGACCATCACCGCATAGGCCGCGCCATAGGTCGCAGGGCTCAACGCCCCGTCGGGGATGTGCACTACCGCGACTCCGCGGGGCGCGCTTCGAGACAACTGATCTCCAGCACCAAGCTGCCCTCCCCGCGCGGGTCGTTCGGGCGCTGCCAGCCCAAGCTCACGACGAACCTCCCGTTGGGGCTGTAGGTCAGCGTATACGCCGAGTTGTTCCCCTCCCCCGCGATCGCCTCCGCCCACAGTTGGAACTGCGGGCTGAGTGTGTACTGCACCCCGGCGAACCCCTGCGTGGCCGGCTCTGGGGCCACGAACGCGCCCGCATGCAGCCTCAGCCGATCCGCGGCTGAAGAGCTCGCCGCCACGTAACCGCTCGGGGCCGAGTGCTCGCCGACGTTGTACACGCCGACTGCCAGCAGCGGTCGGCGGTCGCCTTGCATCACCTGCAGCTTCCCGTTGAATATCGCCCCGGCTTCCGGGTGTCTGGCGACATCAATGTCCATGCCGAACTCGCTGTGCGGCGCCCCGACCTGCGTGTTCAGGTGCGGGTCCGTAGCCCCGTGCGCTCCGGCGGCACGCCCCTGCGTCTGGACGCCGACGTTCACTCCTCCCGTCCCCAGCACATCGGCCGTGGGGATCAGCAGCAGGCCGGTGAACGATGCTTGCACGGGAAGCGCCCAGAGCGCCAGCGCGATCATCCCTGCGACGCGCAGGCCTCTGAGTAACATGATTCTGAATATCGTGTTACTCCTCCTTCCACCTGGAAAGGAGATTCCCCTCCGCGGTCGTACCTGCCTGAAACACCCTACAGGAGATGAGACCATGCGATACTCCGCGACCAGCGTTATGTTGCCCGACCTCGAGTTGGTGGAGCAAGCCGCGTTGCTCTCCCGGCTCGGCTACGACGGCATCGAGTGGCGTGTCCGCCGGGTTTCCGAGGAAGCGCGCGCCCGGGGATATAGTAACTGGGGCGCGCACCGGAACGACCTCACCCCTGACAACTTCTTGGCTAATGCGCCGCACATGAAACAGGTCGCCGCCGATCACGGCCTCGCCATCGTCGGCATCGCCTCCAACGCCGCGGCGAACGACCTGGAGCAGGTGAGGCTACTGGTGGAGGGGGCGGCGGCCTGCGGCGCGCCGTTCATCCGCGTGGGCGCGCCGCGACTCTACGACAATACCGTGGACTACCACCTGCTCTACGACGAAGCGGTGGAGGCCTACGGCAAGGCCCTCGACGCCACCGCGGGCTCGGACGTCAAGCTCGCGCTGGAGATCCACGGCGGCACCATCCACGTCAGCGCCTCCCTCGCCCACCGCCTCCTCTCCCACTTCCCGCCCGACCGCGTCTGCGCCATCTACGATCCCAA
>CAZUGW010000445.1:0-2968 GCA_964620055.1 uncultured bacterium | reverse complement strand
AGCGCCTGAAGAAGATGACCCAGGACTACGGCACAGGTCGGTTGAACTGCGTCACTGAGTACACCTACGACGAGGTGGGGAATCTCAAGACGGAGAAGAACGCGCGGCTGAAGACCACCACCTACACCTACGACGACTGCGATCGGAAGATCCAGGTGGACTACCCGGACAGCACTCACGAGTACTGGGCCTACCGCGACGACGGGCGGGTCTACACTCACACCGACGCCCGCGGCCGGACCATCACCTATCGCTATGACGCGGATGATCGGCTCGCCGGCTCCGGCAGCTATGTCGCCATCAACTACCCCAACGACACCGACGTACAGATCACCCGCGACAAGGACGGCCTGATCACCATCACTGCGGACGCGAGCGGGACGACCACCAATGTCTACTATCCGAGCGGGTGGCTGAAAAGCGTCACCACCAGTTCCACCATCACTAACATTATCACCTACCAGTACAACGGCGTCGGGCTGGTCAGCAACATGGCGATCGCAGGTGAGAGCGGGAGTTTCTCGTACGCCTACAATGCCCGCAATCAACGCGACACCGTCACCAACCCGAACAGCGTCCAGGTGTCCTTCACCTACGACAATGGCGGCCGGCGCACCCGTATCACCGATCCTGGCAGCTATGTGGAGTACGTCTACAACGCGCGCAACTGGCTCACCGACGTCCGCAATCGAACTACCGGCGGCACCACACGGTATGACGCGACGTACTACTACCAGGATGGCAGCCTCTGGGACCACACCGGCAACCCCGTCAAGCGCGTCGAGAACCTCGCCGGTTCCTCCTACACCACCACCCTCCGGTACGACGCGGTGTACCGGCAGACGCAAGAGACCAAGAAGGACAGCAGCACCAACACCATCTACGATCTCACCTACGGCTACGACGCGGTCGGCAACCGGACTACTCGCGCCCTCGGTGGCACGACCGTGTACTACACTCATGACGACAACAACAAGCTAACCAAGATCGGCACCTCCCCCGGGTACAGCGACCTGGCGACGTTTGGCTATGACAGTAACGGGAACATGACCAGTGTCGCGGGGAGCCTGTACGGCTCCAAGACTATGGTCTACAACGACGACAATCGGTTGACTTCGATTGCCTATGGAGCCACGACCGACCTCTACTACTACACCTACACCGGCCTCCGGTATCGGGCCCGGCTCGGGGGCACCTACTACCGCTTCCTCTATGACGGTGATCGGGTGTTGGAGGAACTGAACGACTCCGGGGCGATGCAGGCCAGGTATACAACCGGGAATGGTACCTATGGGGGCATGCTGCTCCACCTATACCGGAATAGCGGTACCCTGAGCCGCTTCCCGATGTACGACAATATCGGGTCGGCAAGAGGGTTGCTGGACGCGAGTGGGACTGCGACTGACTGGTATGAACTAGACACCTTCGGAAGGCAAGTGAGCAGCTCCGGCACGACGCCGAATCCGTATCGCTTCGGAGCGGCCTGGGGATACATTACCGATCCGAGCGGGATGCTGCAGCTTGGGGAGAGGTATTACTGGCCGGAGCTGGGGACGTTCGTGAGTCAGGACCCAGCGAGAGCAGAACTCAACTGGTACTCCTACGCAAGAGGCAATCCTGTACGGAGAATCGATCCTGATGGCCGCAAGTCGTGGGAACAACTGGAATGCGAGAAACAGGCGTGGGCTTGGTACAAGAGGGCGGCGCAATCCTGTAAGGATAAGTATGACAACGCTACCACAAAGTGCCTTGCCGAATGGTATGCGTGCGAGTTGATAGCAGGGAAGACCGGTATAGGCGACATTATCTGCACGGGCATATATGCGGCCTGTATGGACGACGCAGCGAATGATTACGACGACTGCATGAGCGCAAAATGGGACATCTTGCAGGGATGGCTGCCGAAGTGTAAGGACCCCAAGTACTGGTGCAAGTACCCTCGGCCTAGGCCAAGTCCGAAGCCGAAGCCCGCGCCGAAGCCGAGGTCTCGACGTGGCTGATTGACTGGCAGACAGGCGCGACCGGGCCGCGCCGGTCGCGCCTGTCCACTATCCCAGCAGATAGGAGGCTCTCATATGGAATCCCCGACGAAAAGACCGTCCTCCGCAATCCGCTCATTCTGCAGGTTCATGGCGAAGGAGTACAAGTCTCGCCTCATGATCTCCCTAATCCTAACCGCGATCATGTTTGCAGCGGACGTAAGTTCATGGCGTGGTGAGGTAAGCCTACTTCGCGACATGAGTTCCCTTCACGCCCCCTCCGAACTCATCGCGAAACAGGCACGACTCTTACCAACCCAACTGCTGGTGGCTTACCTGAGCGTTCCTCTGAGGCTTGTGAGCATATACCTCGGCCTTCCCTTCCTACGAGAGGCAAGCGCGCAGACTGGCGTGCTAAGGGTGATCGGGTACGCACTCTTGGCTCTTGTTCTCCTTGCCGCGGGTTTCGTGTATGCGGACGACATTGTGCTTGCAGTGCTGCGGTGACTGCCAGTATGGCGATAGCCAGAGATGAGGGTCGGGGCCGAACAGGCATGAGATCCCTCCTCCCCCTCACCCTCCTCGCCCTCCTCCTTACCGCCGCGGCCTTTGCCGCCTCCCGTGCCACCCGCGTCTACGTCAACGGCCTCCCCCTGCGCTCCGCCCAAGGCGGACCTGCGGCAGTCATCGTGAAAGACGGCGTGACCTATGTCCCCCTGCGCGCCGTGGCCGAGTCCCTGGGCTGCCAAGTAACCTGGGACCCGCGCCTCGGCGTCCTCATCTGGTCCAACAGCCCGCAACTCCCCACTACACCGGAGGTCCCCGTTCCCGGCGTCAACCCGTATCCCCGCGCCCCGGTCTTCCAACCCCCCTCCCCCGGTGCGCCGCAAGACAGCCCAAGCGCTGGCAGGATTCCGATCCCATAGGGAAGAATTGAACTGGCCCCGAAAAAGTGGACACCTTGTTAAGCTGCCTCCGCCCGGTCAGCG
>CAZUGW010000444.1:2666-2977 GCA_964620055.1 uncultured bacterium | reverse complement strand
CAACCTGATCGAGAACGTGGTCAGGTGCGTGGAACGCGCCGGCCTGGGCGTGGCCGAGTTGGTGGCCGAGCCGCTGGCCACGGCCGACGCGGTGCTGACGGAGGAAGAGGAGGAACTGGGCGTGCTGCTGGTGGACATCGGCGGCGGGACGACGGACATCGCGCTCTTCCTCGAGGGCAGCATCACGTTCACGGGCGCGGCGCCGGTGGCGGGGAACTTCATCACGCACGATATCGAGGTGGCCCTGGGCGTCCCCCACTCCCTGGCCGAGCAATTGAAGCTGGCCTACGGCGGGGCCAAGCCCGGGCAGG
>CAZUGW010000444.1:611-2631 GCA_964620055.1 uncultured bacterium | reverse complement strand
CCTGGACGAGCAGGAGGAGCGCCGGGTGCGGCGGCGCTTCCTGTGCGAGGTGATCGGCGCGCGGGTGGAGGAGATGTTCCGCCTCGTCGGTCAGACGGTGGAGGGAGCCGAGGGGCGGTGGCCGCCGCCGGGCGGCGTGGTGATCACCGGCGGGGGCAGCCTGCTGCCTGGGATCACCTCGGTGGCCGAAGAGGTGCTGGGCTGTCGGGCGCGGCTGGGCCGGCCCCGGGTCGCCACCGGGCCCCTCGAGATGCTGGAAACCCCGGCCCTCGCCACCGGCGTGGGCTTAGTGTATTATGCGCACCGGGAAGCGGAGTCGCGCCAAAGCCACACGCGCCGGCCGGTGCGCGTGCTCCCGGTGCTCGGTCGCATCGTCGCCTGGGTGCGGGACCTGTTCAGCTCCTGACGGAGAGACTTCTGGAATGAAGAAGACTAGCGAGAGCGGAGTGCTCCGCATCGCCCTCTGCGGCGGCGGCACGGGCGGGCACGTCTACCCGGCCCTGTCCGTGGCCGAGGCGCTCCGGCGCAAGCGCGCCAACGTGCAACTGCTCTATATCGGCGGCGACCGCGTCGAATCCCGCATCGTCCCCGCCGCGGGGATCCCCTTCCGCCGCATCCTCGTGCACGGACTAACCGGCCGCGGGTTCTCTCGCTTCTGCACCCGGGTTCGATCCGCCTTCGAACTGCTGCTCGGGATCCCGCTGCTCCAGAGCATGGTGATCTTGCGGCGCTTTCGCGCCGACGTCGTCGTGGGCACCGGCGGGTATGCCACCGGCCCGGTGATGCTGGCGGGCCACCTGCTCGGCCTGCCCACCCTCACCCTGGAGGGCAACCGCACCCCCGGCCTCACCTCACGCCTCGTCTGCCGCCTCGTGGATGTGGTCGCCATCGGGTGGTCCGACCAGGCGCGGCAATTCCGGGAGATGGTGAAGCGCGACGCCCGCATCGTCGCCACCGGCCTTCCCGTCCGACGTGAGGTGGTGACCCTCTCCCGAGAGCAGGGCGCGGCCGCCTTCGGCTTCGACCCGAACCTGCTCACCCTCGTGATGATTGGCGGCAGCCTGGGGTCCCTGAAGATGAATGAAGCCCTGGTTGGCGCGCTCCGCCAGATCGGCGAGTTCGCCAGCCGCCTCCAGCTCGTGCAAGTGCTCCACGTCACCGGCAACCGGCCCCAGTACCGCGTCGTCCTGCCGTCCGAGGAGGCGGAGGAGATCTGCCCTCACTACCAGCACTTGCCCTACCTGAACGAGAAGTGCCCCCATGCCCTCGCCGCCGCCGACCTCGTCATCACCCGCGCCGGCTCCAGCACCATCGCCGAGATCGCCGCCCGCGGCCTCCCCTCCATCCTCATCCCCTGGTCCGCCGCCACCACCGGCGAGCAAGCACGCAACGTCGAACCCCTCCGCGACACCGGCGCCGCCGTCGTCATCGGTGATGAAGAGCTGTCCGCGGACTTCCTCGCCGCCACCCTCCGCATTCTCCTCTGGGACCGCGAGAAGCGGGAGGAGATGGCGCAGGCCGCGCGGTTGCTCGGAAAGCCCAACGCGGCCGACGAGGTGGCCGGTCTGGCCCTGGAGCTGGCCGAGGCGAAAGTGCTGAGGCGGGAGGCTAAACGAGGGGCGGCAGGTCGGCGTAAGGGGCCAAGTAGGGGCGCCAGACGGGATTAGCGGCCGCCGCCAGGAACTTGGTGTAGCTGATATAGGGGATGAACTTGGGCCGGAACGGCTTCCGGCGCAGCCGCATCCCGCTCTCCTCCGGCGACCGATTGCCCTTCACATTATTGCACTTCGTGCAGCAGCACACCAGATTGGTCCAATCCGTCGCCCCGCCGCGATCCTTCGGCGCCACGTGGTCAATCGTCAACGCCGTGCTACGCGTCCCGCAGTACTGGCAGGTGTGATCGTCCCGCGCGAAGATCGCCTTGCGCGACACGCGCAACATCGGCGTGGGCCGCCGCACGTGGTGGTTCAGCCGTACCACCGCGGGCAGCTCGATCACCGTGCGCTCGATTTTGGGCGGC
>CAZUGW010000444.1:0-601 GCA_964620055.1 uncultured bacterium | reverse complement strand
ATGGAAAGCCCGGGAGTCCTTCTCCACCAGGTGGGCCTTACCGAGGTAGAGCAGTCCCAGCGCCCGGCGCGCGTTGGTGACATTGAGCGGCTGGTAGTTGTGGTTGAGTACTAGTACGCCTTCCATCGTCGTCCGCAGGTCCTTAACAAAGACAATGACCCGCCAACGCAGCGCGCTAGCGGGTCAGTACAACGCGCGCGTGATTGGCAGACGGTGTTGGAGAAATAGGCCGTCCGCATCAGCTTCCGCTGATGCCGGCCCACCGTCGCGCCGACTCCGACCGGCAGATGCAGAGTCATATGCAATCCGGCTGAGGCGAGAGCGCCCGCCTCTTTCTCCAAGGATACCCAGATGGAATGCTACTCGCACCCCTGCGGCTTTGTCAAGCGCGCGGCACGCCTGGCGACTGGTTGCCATGCGCCGGCTATCCTCTCGCCGGGAACAAACCCTCTCGTCGGCGAGTCTAATCCTGTGGTATCCTAACCGGCAGCCGCCCCGGCGCGCCTCGACGGCGAGAGGTTCGGGACCGCCCGCGTGGAATTGGGTCCTCTGATCAGGTAGGAGCGTCCCCCCGAGGCCCGGGGAGATGGAATTCACAGGA
>CAZUGW010000443.1:0-2979 GCA_964620055.1 uncultured bacterium | reverse complement strand
AGGGCGGGGCCGAGGGCGTGCTGGTCTCCGCCGGAGGCGTGGACGGGGGCTACACATTCTATGTGCAGGACGGCAGTCTCCGGTACGCCTACAGTTATGTCGGACGGGAGATCTACCGTCTCCAGTCTCACGACGGACTAGTACCTGGGCACCACACGCTGCGCTACGAGTTCGAGGCCACCGGCGAGCCCGACCTCGCGCACGGCAAGGGCGCGGCGGGACAGGCCCAGCTCTACATTGACGACCAACTCGTGGGGCAACTCGAACTGCCTGTGACCATCCCGATCTCGCTCGGGCTCGGCGGAGGCATCTCCTGCGGCGAAGACCCGGGTGCGCCGGTGATCCCTGACTACCAGCCGCCCTACGCCTTCACCGGCACGCTGCACAGTGTGACCGTGGACGTGAGTGGTGACGTGATCAGGGACGAGGCGGCGGAGATGCGCGCGGTGATGGCGCGGCAGTAGAGAGAATGGGGAATCGGGGATAGGGAATCGGGAATCGGTCCCATCACCTATCCCCGACTCCCGTGAGGTGAGGCGATGATCGTCGAACAGCCCTTGCTACGCGCGCTCGCCATTGTCTTTCTGACGACCGCGATGCTCTCCCTGGGGCTACAGACGACGCGACGGGAGATCGAGCAGGCCCTCAGTGACCGCCGGTTCATGGGGCGCGCTCTGCTGGCGAACCTGGTGCTGGTTCCGGCGCTGGGGCTGCTGGTGGCCCTCGTCGTCCCGCTTCCTCGCGAGGTGAAACTGGGGATCGCGCTGCTTGCCCTGGCGCCAGGCGCGCCTTTCGGGATCCAGTTCATGCGAAGGGTGAAGGGGAAAGAGGCCGTCGCGATCGGGCTGGCACTCCTTATGACCAGTGTCTCCTTGGTCTACACGCCGGCGATGGCCGCCATCTTTCTGCCACTTCAAGCCCCGTTCCGGCTTCCCTACGGACGTCTAATTGCCGTCATACTTCTCTACCTCGTGCTGCCTTTGGTGGCGGGATTGGCGCTGCACCGCACGACTCCGGAGGTGGCGCGCAAGTTAGCGAAACCCATGTTCCTACTCGCCACCCTGGCCTTCGTATCCCTGATGATACTGAGCGGCGACCTCAAACGTCAGGGGCTCGGCGTCATCGGTGCGGCGGGGATCGTGGCCATGCTCGCGATCATCGGCGGCGCGATGTTGATCGGCTGGCGGCTGGGCGGACCAGCCTCCGGCCATCGCAGGGTGCTGGCCGTCAATACCAGTATGCGGAATGTCGTCATCTCTCACCTCATCGCCACCCGCGCCTTCCCCGCGGGGAACGTGGACCTGGTCGTGCTCGCCTTCTTTGCGCTGATGATCCCTGCAAACCTGCTTCTCACCCTGGGAGTCACCCTGCACGAGAAGTGGAGGGCGAGACGCGTCCACCGCCCCGCGAGCCAGCCGGGATAGAGTGGGAGGAGACGCCATGAGCGAAGAGACGCCCAGAACCAGCGACGAACTCGCCCAGGAGCGCACCGACCTGGCCCTCGATCGCACGGTGATCGCCGCCGAGCGCACTCTCATGGCCTGGGTCCGCACCTCGCTCTCCATGATCAGCTTCGGCTTCACCCTCTACAAGTTCTTCCAGTACCTGCGGGAGGCCAATCAGATCGCCGCGACCCGGGTGCACGGTCCGCGCCACTTCGGCCTCGCGCTGATCGGCCTGGGCACGGCGGCGCTGATCGTCGCCGCCCTCCAGCACCGCCAGTACCTGCAGCGACTGGGCGCGCGCCAGAGGCAGTTCACCTGGTCCCTGGCCTTCGTGGTCGCGGTTCTCGTCGCCCTGATCGGAGCCCTCACCTTCTTCGGCATGTTGCTCCGCGTGGGTCCGTTCTAATCAACGGAGGCCGAGATGAGTGGCCTTCACGCCCTGGCCGCGGCGCTCCTGCTGGCCGGCGCTTACGTGCTCGGCGGACGCCTCCACCTCGCCGCCACCTCTCGTCGCGACTGGATCTCGGCCGCCGCGGGCGTGTCCGTCGCCTATGTGTTCATTGACATCCTCCCCGACCTGGGCGCTCGCCAGCAATCCTACCTCGCCACCGTGGTGGGCCGAGAGTTGCTGTTCCCTGCCTACCGCGGCTACCTCGCGGCCCTCCTCGGCTTCGTCGCTTACTATGGTTTCGAGAAGATGGTGGTGGCGACTCGCTCCGGCGAGGGGAATCGGCTGTACCGCTTGCACCTCGCCGGATTCGCGCTCTACAGCGCGCTCATCGGCTACCTACTCGTCGAGCGCGCCGCGAAGGGCCCGCTCTCGCTCTGGCTGTACACCTCCGCGATGGCCCTTCACCTCCTGGTCACGGATCACTCTCTTCTCCGCGAGCACGGCGCGCCCTACCTCGGGGTGGGCCGCTGGCTCCTGGCCGGGGCGGTGCTGCTCGGCTGGGCGGTCGGCGTGGCCTGGCCGCTACCGGTGTCGGTGATGGTCGTCCTCTTCGGCTTCATCGCCGGCGGGGTGGTGATCAACAGCGTGAAGGGCGAGTTGCCCGAAGAGGGAGACGGCCGCTTCTGGCCCTTCTGCCTGGGTGCAGCCGGATACGCGCTGCTGCTGATGCTCGCGTGAATCGCTAGGCCAGAAACCCGATGATCTTCTTCACGATATCCGTCAGCGGCATCACCGCGAACAGCAGCGGCGTCATGGGCAGCAGCGCCATGCCCACGAGCACGAGCACGGTCACGCTGTCGAAGGCGAAGGGTCGCATGTTGCGGATCACGGCGAAGCTGTTGGCCAGATCGGCGAGTGACTGAAGATCGGGCGTGCCCAGCAGCTTCTCCCCCTCCGGCGCGCTCCCTCGCCTCCACTTCGTGTCGAACTCTTGGGTGTACCGATCGGCCAGCGCGCCGTACTCCAGCAGCCCGCGTGTTCTGCAGTCTATCAGTTTGCCGATGAACGCGAACAACGGCGCCAGGCCGAGCAGGGGGAAGAGGATCGCGAAACCCAGGAGCGGGCCCTGATACCTGGCCACCG
>CAZUGW010000442.1:2376-2983 GCA_964620055.1 uncultured bacterium | reverse complement strand
CACCTCGCGACAGGAGCGCGTCTCCGTGCATCTGTCCGACATTGACGGGGAGGATGCGGTGTATCTCGAACGTCTGCCGGAGGGGAGCTGACCCGTGGCACTGGAAGGGCGAGACCTGATCTCCATCGGCGACTTCAGCGATCGCGAGATCGAGGCCGTCTTCGACCTCGCGGACGAGATGTCGCAGCACACCCGCGGCCGCCTGGGCCTGGCCGACGGGCTGATCATGTGCACGCTGTTCTACGAGCCGAGCACGCGGACGCGGCTCTCCTTCGAGGCGGCGATGCACCGCCTCGGCGGCGACGTGTTGAGCGTGGCCGACGCGGGGATGACCTCCGTCGCGAAGGGCGAGACCATCGCGGATACGGTGCGGATCATCGAGTCCTACGCGGACCTGATCGTGATCCGCAATCCCTATGAGGGCAGCGCGAAGGTGGCCGCGGATTTCGCCTCCGTGCCCGTGATCAACGCCGGCGACGGCCCCCACGAGCACCCGACGCAGACGCTGCTCGACCTCTACACCATCCGGCGCGAGAAGGGGAAGCTCGCAGACCTGAACGTCGCGCTGGTGGGCGATCTGCGCTACGGGCGGACGGTGCACTCGCTG
>CAZUGW010000442.1:0-2366 GCA_964620055.1 uncultured bacterium | reverse complement strand
GCCTTTGGCCTGGCGCGCTTCGGGGCGAAGGTGACGCTGGTCGCGCCCAAGGGGCTGGAGATGCCGGCCCACCTGCTGGCCCGCCTGGAGCAGGAGTTCGGCGTGAAGCCCGCTCAGTACCAGAGCCTGACCGAGATCGTGACCAACCAGGAAGTGACGAAGCGGCGGCCCGGCAAACAGCGGGCGCTGGCCACCGAGGTGCTATCGCTGTTCGATGTGTTCTACGTTACCCGGGTGCAGAAGGAGCGCTTCGAGAAGGACGATCGCTACCTGGAGGCGGCCCTGTCCTACGGCGAGACGGCGGAGGTGCTCAGCCGGGCGCGGCCCGATGCGCTGGTGATGCATCCCCTCCCGCGCGTGGATGAGATCCACCACCGCTTCGATCGCGATCCGCGGGCCGCGTACTTCCGCCAGGCCGCTTACGGGCTGCCGGTGCGCATGGCCCTGGTGGCGGCGATCCTGGGCCGGCGTACCGCGCGCGTGCACAAGGCGCGGCCGGGGGCCTACAAGCCCGAGCCGCGGCACGAGGTGGATTTCCGCAAGCTCGCCCCGGTGCGCTGTCAGAACGCGCGGTGCATTACGAACCACGAGGGATACCTCGCGCCGCAGTTCTACTTCTCGGGAATCGGGAATCGCGAATCGGGGATCGGGCCGCAGATCGCGTGCGCGTACTGTGAACACGAGATGCCGGCGCCTATCGGTGTGGAGGCGAAGCCTTGAGCGGCCTGCTCATCAAAGGCGGTCGGCTCTTCGACCCCGCGTCCCAACTCGATGCGGCGGGGGATGTGCTGATCGCAGACGGCCGTATCACCGCGGTGGGCGAGTTTGACCCACGGGGTGAGGAGCGGGTGATCGAGGCCGAGGGGTTGCTGTTGCTGCCGGGGCTGATGGACCTGCACGTCCACCTGCGGGAGCCGGGCCAGGAGCACAAGGAGACGATTCAGAGCGGGACCGCGGCGGCCGCGGCCGGCGGGTTCACCACCGTGGTGGCCGAGCCGAATACCGCGCCGCCCATAGATACGCCGGAGCGGGTAGGGGAGGTGCTGGAAATCGCAGCCCAACGTGCCGCGGTGCGGGTCTTTCAGAAAGGCGCGATCACGGTGGGGCAGGAGGGGCGCGCGATCACGGACTTCGCGGCCCTGCGCGCGGCCGGGGCGGCCGCGGCGAGCGATGACGGCAAGTCGGTGTGGGATGACGGCATGATGCGGGAGGCGTTCCTCGCGGCGAAGGCCGCCCGCCTGCCGCTGACCGTACACGTGGACGAGCCGCGGCTGATGGCGCGGGACATCGCGCTCTGCGCGGAGACAGGCTGGCCGGTGCACTTCTCGCACGTCAGTTTGGAGGAGGAGATCGCGCTCATCGCCGCGGCCCAGCAGCGCGAGCTGCCGGTGACGGGCGAGGCCGCGCCGCACCACCTGACGCTGTGCGTGGAAGAGGCGCCGGCGGGCGATCCGAACTTCACGATGAACCCGCCGCTGCGCTCGCACCGGGATCGGGAGGCCCTGCGCTGGGCCTTATCGGAGGGCGTGATCGGCGTGATCGCCTCCGACCACGCACCCCATACCGCGGAGGAGAAGGCCAGCCACGCCCCCTCCGGCGTGATCGGGCTGGAGACAACGGTGGGCGTGATCTGGACGGAGTTGGTGCATAAAGGGCTGCTCGACCCGCGCACCGCGGTAGTGTCAATGACGGCCGGCCCGGCCGCGGTGTTGGGAATGGAGTGGCCCACGCTCACCGCGGGCGCGCCCGCCGACATCACTTTGCTCGATCCCGAGCACGCGTGGGTCGTGGACCCGGTCGAGTTCCGCTCGCTGGCCCGCAACTGCCCGTTCGCGGGGTGGCGGATGCGGGGGCGCGCGGTGGGGACGGTTGTGGGGGGGCAGTTGGTGATGTGGGAAGGGATGATGATGGCCTAACGGCCTCAACACGAAGGACACGAAGAGCACTAAGGGACACAAAGGGAATCAAGAAACGGCCATTTCGGAGTGGGCAAGTGAAGGCGATACTAGTACTGAGTGACGGAACGACATTCGAAGGCGAGAGTATTGGCCGGCCCGGCCGCGCGCTGGGCGAGGTGGTCTTCAGCACCGGGATGGTGGGGTATCAGCAGGCCTTCACCGACCCCTCGTTCCGCGGGCAGATCCTCACGCTCACCTACCCGCTGATCGGCAACTACGGCACGAACGACGAGGATTACGAGTCCTCCCAGTGCCAGATCGCGGGGCTGGTGGTGAAAGAGCTGTGCCCCGCGCCCAGCAACTTCCGCAACACGGAGTCGCTCGCGAGTTTCCTCACGCGGCATAACGTCGTCGGCATCTCCGGCGTGGATACCCGCGCGCTGACGCGCAAGCTGCGGAGCGTGGGCG
>CAZUGW010000441.1:0-2991 GCA_964620055.1 uncultured bacterium | reverse complement strand
GCGCGCAGTTGATATCGGAGAGACGGCAGTTATACCCCAGTCGCGCGTGGCACAGCCAATCCGCGCCGTCGTCCCGGCCCTGGTTCCTCATGCTCCGCGTCAGTCGCGCGATGTCCTCGCGATCCGTCACGATCATCCCGCCCTCTCCGGTGGTGATCTGCTTGTTCGGGTAGAAGGCGAAGCAGCCCGCGTCCCCCAGACTCCCCGCCATCGCCCACTCTCCGCTCGCTCTCCGGTAGCGCGCGCCCAACGCCTCGCAACTGTCCTCGATCAACGCCAGGTCATGCGCCGCGGCCAAGGCGCGCAGGCCCTCCCAGTCCGCCGGCCTCCCAAACACATCCACCGCGAGAATCGCGCGCGTGCGCGGCGTGATCGCCGCCTCCACGCGGCCGCAGTCCAGGTTGAGCGAGCCGGGGTCAATATCCACAAAGCGCGGCACGGCGCGCTCGTAGAGCAGACAGTTCGCCGAGGCCACGAAACTGAACGGCGTGGTGATCACTTCGTCGCCGTCCCCGGTCCCCAGCGCGCGCACGATCAGGTGCAGCGCGCTGGTCCCGCTGTTCACCGCCACCGCGTACCTGCACCCGACATAGTCGGCCACGGCGCGCTCGAACTCCGGCCCCTTCGGCCCCAGCGAGAGCCGCGGCCCGCGCAGCACCGCCGTCACCGCCGCGATCTCCTCCTCCGTCACGTCCGGCGCGGAGAGCTCGATGGTTCTGGTGGCCTGTCCTAGTTCCATGCTCGCCTCATTTCGCGCGCTCGGGATGCAACTCGAACATCGGCTGCCGGTAGCGCGGGAAGTACGCGCCGTCCTGCTCGCCGCTGGTCGGCGCGGCCGCCGCTCGGCAGAGTTCCTCATAGGCCGCGGGATCAACAATGTACCTCCAGGTCGAGTAAACGTGCTCGCGGTGCGTGAACCCGGCCTTGAAGTGATAGAGCGAGTCCCGGCGGCCGCCCACCCCACCCCCGAGATGGAGGGTGCGCGCGCCCGTCGCCTTCGCCCACTGTCTCGCCACGTCGAACAGCAGCTTGGTCGGCGGCGGCCCGGCATAATCGGCGCGGGTGCCGGAGAAGTACCACTGGACGATGCCGCGGCAGACGGTGAAGATCCCACCCGCCACCGGCACGCCGTCCTGCGCGCACATGAACAGGTGAGTTACCTCCGGCATGTCGGCCAGCATCCGCGCGAAGTAGTCTCGGCTGAAGTAGTACTCCGGCGACGCCCCGACGCGGTCCATGGTGCTGTAGTACATCGCGATGAAATCGTCCAACTGCTCCTCACCGGCCTCCTCGCACACCACTCCCGACTCGGTCAGCTTCTTGATATCCTGGCGATGATTGCGCCGATAGCAGGCCCGCTGCTCCTCCTCCGACGCGGAGAGGTCCAGCGACAGCGTCCACCCCACCTGCGCCACCTCCCCGTAACCCTCCAACAGCTCGGATTGCGCCAGCAGCGGGTGGAGGCGAGAGAAGGCCGACACCACCTGTTGCTCCCGCAGGAACTCCTCCACGAAACCCAGGAAGGCCTGTCTGGTTTCCTCCGGGACAGTCCGCGTCGAGGCGACCGGGCCGGCGTACCCGTACACCGAGGTCACGTCCCGCCCCGCCGCGCCCGGGATCTCCCGCAGCAAGACGGGAAAGGCGAGCGTTACGTCTCGCTCGCGGAGCGCGAGCAGCCGCGCCTCGCCCTGGCCGCATTCCTCCGCCAGTCGGCTGAAGGCCGGCAGATGGCAGAAGTCATGCTCCTCTACTCGCGCGAGCGCCTCCCGCCACCGCGACTCGTCCGCGGTGGTCAGGATCTCGCTCCGCACTGCTTGCTTCATCGCCCCACTCCCGAGATCAGACCGACTCTCCCCGACCCGGCCTGATCTCCTGCAGATGCCGCCAGAACCCCCGGTCGTCCACCTCTTCATCCTGGCACACCATCCGCTCTCGCGACCACAGCGCCTTCGGCAGGGTCTGCAGTAGGATCTTTGCATCGAGACTGAGGCTCCAGTGCTCGGCATACCAACTGTCCAGTTCCAGCCGCTTGCTGAACGGCAGCGTATGCCTCCCGTTCACCTGCGCCGACCCCGTGATGCCCGGCTTCACCAGATGCCGCAGTCGCTCGCGTTCGGTGTAGGCCGCCAGGTACTCCGGCAGCAGAGGCCGTGGTCCCACCAGGCTCATCTCGCCCTTGAGCACGTTCCAGAGCTGCGGCAGTTCGTCCAGGCTGAAGCGCCGCAGCACCCGGCCCGCCGGGGTGAGCCGCTCCCCGTCCGTCCGCACGCGGCCCGCCTCATCCCGCGCCGCGCGCATCGTCCGGAACTTGTACACCGTGAACGGTGCGCCGCCCTTGCCGGTGCGCGACTGGCGGAACAGCGCCGGCGGCCCGTCCGTCAGCCAGATCGCCAGCGCCGCCATCGCCATCACCGGCGCACCGAGGACCAGGCCCACCGTCGCGCCGCACAGGTCCACCACCCGCTTCACGGCCAGGCTGACTGCTCCCGCGTGTCGTGTCGCGCCGCGCGCGGCGAGCAATCCCCGGTAGAGATCGGCCAGTTCCGCCCAGAGCCGGTCTTGACGGAAATCCCGCTCCGCCCGGTCGCGCGCCGCTTTCCCCATCCGCGCCGCCAGGGGGCGGTCCTGCAGCACCTCCGCCAAGGCCTCCGCCAACGCCGCGGCGTCGCCCACCGGCACGACCAGCCCGGTGACGCCGTCCACCACCGCGTCCACCGCGCCGGTGGCGCGCGTGGTCACGACCGCTTTGCCCGCGGCGGCTGCCTCCAACGCCACCGTCGGAAATCCCTCGCGATAGGTCGGCAGTGCGAACACGTCCATCACGTGGTAATAGCCCGAGGGATCGCTCACGTAGCCGACGTGGATCACCCCCGGGTCGCGCTCGATGAACCGCCGGGTGTCCTCCGGCACGGGGTCGCCGGTCTCGAACCGGCCGATCAGCAGCAACCGCGCCGCGGGAAAGCGCGCGCGCAGCGTCACGTAAGCCTCCAC
>CAZUGW010000440.1:565-2998 GCA_964620055.1 uncultured bacterium | reverse complement strand
CACTCCAACGCGCGGGGCGCGTACTCCGCGGGCGTGCGCGGGACGGAGACGTACTACCGAAAATTGGACAGCCTCCCCTTCGCGCGGGTGATGCAAGAGGAGATGGTGGCGGCGCTGGGGATTCCCGACGGCGGCGCGCACTACCATCCGAAATCCATCATCGTGCTCTACCGCACCGACATGCCGGCCGTGCTGGTGGAAGTCGCCTATCTCAGCAACCCCGAGGACGAGGCCCTGCTCGCCACCTCGGAATTCCGCGACCGCGCCGCCCAGGGTGTCGCCAACGGCGTCAAGCGCTACGTGCAGGAGTCGGACCTCCTATCGCTGCTGACGCGGCGGCAGGGCGGCGAGTTACCGCCGGCGGAGGGCGAGAGCGGAGACGAGTGAGACTAGCGCCCCCGCTTCGGGCCGGGCTCAGGCTTGGCCTTCCCCGCGCTCGCGGGTGGCTTGGCGGGGGCCGGCGGAGTGGGTTTCGGCTCGTACTTCCAGGCGAGGGAGGTCAACTGCGACACCGGTACGAGGCGATTCGCGTCCTTCTCCTGACCGGCCGCGCGGCCGTCGTAGTTCAGGCCCTCCAGCATCACCCCGCCTTCGATGAACACCAGCCGCCGTACCGATGACCACTGGATCGCGGCCGCGGCGCTGGGGGTCGAGTAGCTCACCAGCAGAATCTGATTGTTCGGCGGCGTCACCGTCGTGCCCATCAGCGTCCGCACCCCGCCGCTTTCCAGGCCGGGCGGAGGGAGGATGCCGGGAGGGGCCTGCTGCGCGGCGCTGCCCCCACCGCCGGGCGCGCCGGGCATACCGGGGCAGCCGGCGAGGAGGGGGAGCAGGCCGAGTCCGGCTATCAAGATCGCGTTCCGCAGAAGTCGGTTCATCGTTGCCTCACAGGTCGGGTAGTAGCATCTCTGTTCCGCCCATACGTCGAAATCTCCTGGCGCAGAGCGAGTCGAAATACGACATGGGAAGGAATGTCCCCCTCCCTGTCCGTACATGGTCCCATGATGAAGGCTCTCCTCCTCAAGGAATACGGCCACCTCTCCTACGAAGACGCCCCTGACCCGGTGGTCGGGCCGGGCGAGGTTCTGATCCGCGTCGCGGCCGGCGGCATCTGCGGCAGCGATGTGCATGGAATGGACGGCAGCACCGGGCGGCGGGTCCCGCCGCTGATCATGGGACACGAGGCCGCGGGGGTGATCGCCGCGGTGGGCGACGGGGTGACGGAGTGGCGGGTCGGGGATCGGGTCACGTTCGATTCGACCATCTCCTGTGGCGAGTGCTGGTTCTGTCGGAGAGGGCAGATCAACCTGTGCGACGCTCGTCGCGTGCTCGGCGTGTCGTGCGACGAGTACCGGCGGGAGGGCGCGTTCGCTGAGTTCGTCGTCGTGCCGCCGCGCGTGTTGTACCGTCTGCCCGATGATCTCAGCTTCGCGCGCGCGTGCCTGGTCGAGCCGCTGTCGGTGGCCGTGCATGCCGTCTCCCTCGCTCCCGTGTCGTTGAATGACCGCGCGCTGGTGATCGGCGCGGGAGTGATCGGGCTGCTGATAATCCAGTCGCTGCGGGCCGCGGGGTGCGGGGAGATCGTCGCGGCCGATCTCGACCCGGGGCGGCTGGAGATGGCGCTGGCTCTGGGGGCCGAGCGGGCGCTGCCGACGGGGGCGATGGACGTGCGAGATGTGGACCTCGCCTTCGACGCGGTAGGAGTCGCCGCGACGGTTGAGGCCGCGGCGCAGTCGGTGCGAAAAGGCGGGCACGTGGTGCTGGTCGGCAACCTGTCGCCGCGGGTGGAGTTTCCGCTGCAAGCTGTGGTCGCACGGCAACTCACTCTCGCAGGCTCGTGCGCGTCGGCCGGGGAGTATCCCACCTGTCTCGACCTGATGGCGCGCGGCCTGGTGCAGGTGGACCCGCTGATCAGCGCGGTGGCGCCGCTGGCGGAGGGGGCGGCGTGGTTTGCGCGATTGGCCGCGGGGGAGCGCGGGTTGATGAAGGTGATTCTCACGCCGTAGGGGAGGGCAACGTCATGTCCGATAGCCCATTCGATCTCACCGGGAAGGTAGCCATCGTCACCGGCGCAAGCCGGGGGCTGGGGCAGCAGTTCGCCCGCGCCCTGGCGCGCGCCGGCGCGGACCTGGTGATCACGGCGCGGAAGGTGGACTCGCTGGTCGCGACGCAGGAGGAGGTCGCCTCCCTCGGCCGCCGGGCCGTGGCGCTGCCGCTCGAGCTGCGCGACCTGGACAGCATCCACGAAATGATCGCCGAGGCGGTGGCCGCGTTCGGCGCGATACACATCCTGGTGAACAACGCCGGCTGCAATGTGCGCAAGCCCGCGCTGGAGATCACCCTGGAGGACTGGGACCTCGTCCTGGACACGAACCTGCGCGGCACGTTCTTCGTGGCCCAGGCCGTCGCGAAGCACATGATCCCGCGCAAGTA
>CAZUGW010000440.1:0-539 GCA_964620055.1 uncultured bacterium | reverse complement strand
GGACTGGCGCCGTATTGCGCCAGCCGCGGCGGGGTGAAGCAGCTCACCATGAGCCTGGCCGACGACTGGGGGCCGCATGGAATCACGGTCAACTGCCTCGCGCCGGGATGGTTCAAGACCGCGCAGAACGCGGCGCTGTATGAGGACCGAGAATGGGTGGAGTATCTCGAGGACCGCATTCCGCTCAAGCGCGTCGGGCAGCCGGGCGACCTGGAGGGTGCCATCGTCTTCCTCGCCTCCGACGCCAGCGCGTATCTCACCGGTCAGACGCTGCTCGTGGACGGCGGCATCTCCACGGGCGCGACGCGGGCGATGTCGAGACGACGTGAGGAGTGAGGGCGGACGCGATGTTCGGGGCGACGGTCTAGCGCTGTAGCAGCCGCGCCAGTGAGTACAGCACCTCCACCGGCAGTACCGCCTGCAGCGCCGGGAAGTCCTCGGCCGTTCTGCGGAGCTGGTCGACCCACTGGCGCGTCACGCCGAGGAGCTCGGCGACCTCGGACACCCCGACAAGGTCGAGCGGCGCCCGGCCGCCATTG
>CAZUGW010000439.1:0-3002 GCA_964620055.1 uncultured bacterium | reverse complement strand
CGTCTGTGGATCACGGCACGGCGTTCGACATTGCGGGCAAGGGTGTGGCTGATCCGACGAGCCTAGTGGAGGCGATCGTGTTGGCGGCGGAGATGGCGGGGCGGGGCTAGGCAGCATCACCCAAGAGTCGGAGTGCAGTCTCTCGCACGAAGGGATGCATGGGAAGTTCGCCTATCTCCGACACGGTGACCCATCGAGCCGCGGCGGCATCCGAACTTGCCTGCAGCTCGCCGGAGAGGTAGCGGCATCGGACGTAGTTGACGAGGTAGTGGAACTGCAAGTGACCGTCTCCGTCGCGGACGATCCAGTCATAGATCTGGAACACCCCTGCTGGCTCGACGTCAAGGCCGACCTCCTCCTGCACCTCACGCCGGATGGCCTCGAGGACCGTCTCCCCGAGTTCGATGTGTCCTCCGGGAAAGCTCCACTGCCCCTTGCTTGGCTCGGTGGCGCGCTGAATCATGAGCAGTCGGCCCTCATGCACGATGCAGGCGCAACAAGTGGGCGTCACGCGCAACGGATTGCTCTGTGTTAGCTCCGTCATGTGGTGCTCCAAGCGATCAACCGTACCCCCCCAGCCGATGCGTCTGCGGGATGATTCGCACGTGAGTCAGGTGCTCCTTTGCCACGGCCTGAAGGTGCAGCACCTGCGTGGGCGCGGGCGAGTGGATGTCGGGGCGCGTAGCGGTGACAGGCTGGAGGACGAGAGGCATCTCGGGGTTGATCCCGGCGATGAGGCGGGCGGCGCGGTCCACTTCTTCGGCGGTGGTCTCGGCGGCGATGATGCATTTCACGAAGTCGAGTCGCGTCGGGTCTTCGTGGGCGGCGGCGGTGAGCAGGAACAACTCGTGCGCGCCCCACAACGGAGGCTGCTGCGTCGCGGAGGGGAGCTTGAGGTCCGCGCAGATTACGTCGAGGTGCTCAATCACCTGAACCAGTTCCTCCGCCCTGGTTCCGTTGGTCTCGAGATACGCGCCGAGGCCGAGGTCGCCGAGGCGCGGGAGCAATTCCGCGAGAAACGCCGCGTGGAGCAGCGGCTCGCCGCCGGTGAGCGCGACGGAGTGATGCAGGCCGGGCTGCGGGCGGACGAGGCGGCGCACCGCGTCGGTCACCTCCGGCGGAGACATCATCGCGGGGACTTCCACGAAATCCTGACTGCCTGCCGTGCGCTCGAGGCGGGCGGAGGCCGGGATCTCCTGCGCGCCGGGGGTGTCGCAATAGGCGCAGCAGAGATTGCACCCGGCGAAGCGCACGAACACCTGGCGCTCGCCGACCAGTAGCCCCTCGCCCTGAATTGACGAGAAGATCTCCACAATGGGGGCGGTCATGGGGTGATGTTCACAGAATCCAACAGACCAGTCAAGATGTTCACGGGGCGCGTTGACACCGTAAGGGGGGCGGCTATGATAGGTGTGCTCCGATCATGAAAAGCAGCGGGCAAGGTCCTCTGCGATAAGCGGTAGGAACGAACCCTCTGCGAAGTAGTGGTCGGAGCTATCTTTTTGGCCCAGGGCGCGCAACTGCGCTACTCCATCCGGCGCACCGCGGACGCGAGCTCCTCAAGGCCCAGCGCGTACATCGCCCGCACGAAGCGAAGGTGATAGCCTACGCCGCGCCTCGCTAGGGAAATCTGAGGCCGATGGGGAAAGACTCGGTAGCGGCGCGGAGGACCCCTGCGCCCGGATTGGAGGCGCGCGATGTGTGAGTTCTGTCATCAGCATGGCGAGGGGAAGAAGTGGTACCTGCAGGCGAAGAACTACGGCGCGGACTTGCTCAGCGATGTGTCACGGCGGAAATTCATCGCCGACTTCTTCCGCAAAGGCTCGGAGGAGTTGGCCGGGCAAGAGAACCAGCTCGCCAAGCTGCACGCCGCGCCCCCTTTTGTCCAGGCGATGATCAAGCGCGTCGTCACCCGCAAGATGAAGAAGCAGCACTTCGGCCAGGTGCTCCCCCTGGAGGATATCAAGGAGATCTTCGGCTTCGTGGATTCCATCACCCGGGTCGCCTGCATCTGTCGGCATGCCAAGCTGGGCCGGGAGGCGCGCTATTGCTACGGCATCTCCCTGGGCCGGGCCGCGAACGCGTTCAGCGAGATCCTCGGCAACGTGGACAGCAGTTTCCTGTCCGGCCCGGACACTGCCGGGTTCGAGACCCTGACCCCGGAAGAGGCGACGCAGGCGTTTGTGGAGCACGAGCGGGAGGGCTGTTGCCACACCGTCTGGACCTTCGGCACGCCCTTCATCGGCGGGCTGTGCAACTGCGACCGGTCAGACTGCCTGGCGATGCAGTCCACGGTGGTGCATGATGTAAAGGTGATGTTCCGCGCGGAGTACGTGGCCGCGGCGAATCCCGAGCTCTGCACCGGCTGCCGGGCGTGCATGAGAGTGTGCCAATTCGGCGCGCTGGGCTACAGCGCGGCCGACAAGAAGGCCTATGTGGACCAGAGGGCCTGCTATGGTTGCGGCATCTGCCGCGCCGCGTGCAGCAAAGGCGCGCTCAGTCTGCTACCGC
The DNA here is from genome assembly GCA_964620055.1 of uncultured bacterium. GTDB lineage: Bacteria > Armatimonadota > Hebobacteria > Hebobacterales > Hebobacteraceae > CAZUGW01. The sequence goes on along the minus strand of CAZUGW010000439.1, from coordinate 491 downwards.
GCGGGGAGGTGGCGGCGGTGGCGGGGGTGTGGTAGGGCACGACATGTCGTGCCCCTACTTCGCCCGCGACGGCGCCGCCATCCTCACCGACACGTTCTCCGGCTCTAGGGGGCAGGTGATCTCGTACTGGCGCGGCCCTGTGAAGCGGAAGGTCTTATTGATCTGCTTGCCGCCGGCGCGGTAGGTGTGGGTCACGATCACCGGGCCGGTCTGTTCAGCGTCGTCGGGAGCGCAATGTGCGTAGACGCGAATCCCGTTGGCGGCGACGGCGGGGGCGAGCCGGACCCAGAGTTCCTTGACCGGCTGATTTAGCTCCAGGTCGGACTCCAGGTTGTAGTACCAGTGCTCCACCCATTCCGGCGGCGTTTCCTGCTTGAGCAACCGCCATCCCTCGGAGGGATTGGTGGAGTAGAGGAGGCGGTCGGGGACCGGGTGCGTCTGGTCGCGGTGGGTGTAGCAGGCCCCACCGACGTGCAGCCGGCGAATTTTCG
>CAZUGW010000438.1:0-3003 GCA_964620055.1 uncultured bacterium | reverse complement strand
GCGCCGGTAGGGTTGTTGGGGTAGTTGATCATGATCGCCCGCGCGCCATCATCGGCCTCGGCCAGGGCCTCCTGTTGGACCTGGAACTGTTGCTCGACATAGGTCGGGACCGGCAGGGCCCGGCCGCCGGCCATCACTGTGCAAGGCAGGTAGGAGACGAAGCACGGCTCGGGGATGAGCACGCCGTCCTCCGGCTCGAGGATGACGCGGAGGGCCGAGTCAATCGCCTCGCTGGCGCCGATGGTGATCAGCAACTCGGTCTCGGCATCGTACTCCAACCCGAATCGCCGCTGCAAGTATCGCGCCACTTCCAGCCGCAGTTCCATCGTGCCGCGGTTGGGCGTGTAGTGCGTATGCCCCCGCTCCAGGGAGAAGATCGCGGCCTCGCGAATCCGCCACGGGGTGACGAAATCGGGCTCGCCGATCCCCAAAGAGATCGCCTCCGGCATGCGCTCCACCAACTCGAAGAAGCGCCGGATGCCGGAGGGCGGGAGGCGTTCAGCTCGTTGCGAGATGCGCGACCGGACCTCGGACATGCTCTCCCCTTCGCATTACGGCGTCACTGGAAGGCGCTTCACCTCCGCGCGCTCCTCCAGGATATCGCCGTCCACCTTGTACCGCTTCAGCACGAAATGCGTCCCGGTGCTCAGCACCGATTCCAGTGTCGCCAATCGCTCGGCCACGAAGTAGGCGACGTCCCTCATGCTCTTTCCCTGCACTACGACCATCAGATCGTAAGCCCCGGACATGAGATAGAGCGAGTGGACCTCCGGGAACTCCATCAGCCGCGCCGCCACCGCGTCGAACCCGAGACCGCGCTGCGGCGTAACCTTGACCTCGATAAACCCATAGACGTGCTCGACGCCGGCCTTCTCCCAGTTCACGATCGCCTTGTAGCCGCGGATGATGCCCTGGGCCTCGAGGTCGGCGATGGTCTTCACCACCTCCGCCTCGGGCTTGCCGGTGCGCTCCGCGATCTGGGCGGGCGTCAAACGCGCGTCCTCGGTGAGTAACTGCAGGATCTCCTCCATCACCTTCCTCCGCCTCTTCGCCTCTTCGACTCTTCGCCTCTTCGACTCCTCGACTCCTCGATCCCTACTTGTGCACGGCCTTGCCGTAGATGTCCTCGGCCGCTTCCATGATCGGCTCGGCGAGGGTGGGATGACCGTGGATCATCTCGCCCACTTCCTCCGCGGTGCAGCCGGTGTGTACGGCCAGCACCACCTCGTGGACGATGTCGGTAGCGTGGTGACCGATGATGTGTCCGCCGAGCAGCTTGCCGGTGGCCCCGTCCGCGACGAGCTTGACGAATCCGTCGCGCACGCCCTCGGCCAGCGCTCTCCCGGACGCTCGGAACGGGAACCGGCCCACCTTCACGTCGTATCCCTTCTCCCGCGCCTGGGCTTCGGTCAGGCCGGTCGAGCCGATCTCGGGGTGGGTGTAGACGGCCGACGGGACGGCCCTGTAGTCCATCTCCACGTCTCCGCCCAGCGCGTTCACCACTGCCACCTTGCCCTCGGCCGAGGCCACGTGGGCGAGCAGATAGCCGCCGATGCAGTCGCCAATGGCGTAGACGCCCGGCACGCTGGTCTCCATCTTCGCGTTGACCACGATCTGGCGGCGATTCAGTTCGATCCCCACCTCCTCCAGCCCGATCCCCTCGGTGTTGAGCTTCCGCCCCACCGCGGAGAGCACCACCTCCGCCTCCACCTCTTTCTCCGCGCCCTGGTGAGTGAACTGCACCACGCGCTTGCCGTTTCGCTCTGTCGCGCCGGTGACGCGGGCGTCCCTGAACACCTCACCGCCCCGGCGCATGAAGATCCGCAGCAACTCGGCCGAGACCTCCTCGTCCTCCAACGGCACGATCCGCGGCAGCATCTCGAGGATGGTGACCTTCGTGCCCATGGCGTTGAACAGATCGGCGAACTCGCAGGAGATCACGCCGCCGCCGATGATCGCCAGGCTCTCCGGGATGTGATCGAAGCCCAGCATCTCGTTGCTGGTGAGCACGTCCGGCGGCTGCAATCCCGGCAGCGGCAGCACCGCGGGCGAGGATCCCGTGGCGAGGAGGATCTTGTCCGCGGTCACCACCTCCTCCGCGCCGCCGGTGTCCACGGAGATGGTGCGCGCGTCCAGCAGCCGGCCCCGGCCCATCACCACGCGGACGCCGTTGCCCTTCATCAGGAACTCGACGCCCTTGACCAACTGCGCGACCACGCGGTCCTTGCGCTTCTGCACCCCGGCCCAGTCCACGCCCTGGAACTCGGCCTGGACGCCGAAATCGCCCAGCTCCTGGGCCATGCGCACCACATCGGCCGACCGCAGCAGGGCCTTGCTCGGGATGCAGCCTTTGTTCAGGCATACCCCGCCCAGGTGCTCCTGCTCGACCAGCGTCACCTCCGCGCCGAGTTGGCGCGCTCGCACCGCCGCGACGTATCCGCCTGGTCCGGCCCCGAGGATTGCGATGTGTGCCACGGGAGGTGCCTCTCCTTGCACGTGGGCGACCCAACGGGTCGCCCCTACTTGGCTAGCTCTTGTTCGAGCCGTGGAATCTTCATCTTGGCCACCCCGTCGGTCGGGAAGCGCTGGAGGAGCTTCTTCCATTCCGCCAGGGCCTCTTGCTTCCGCCCGGCCTGCTCCAGCGTGTTGGGCAGCAGGTGCTGACTGGTCTGCGGTGCACCCTTGTCCACGGCCTTGCGGAACATGGCAATCGCCTGGTCCAACTTCTTCCGATTCCGGTAGTAGAACCCGAAGTCGAAGTAGAGGTCGGGGCTGTCCGGGTTGGCGTCAATCCCCTGCTGGTACATCGCCACCGCCTCTTTGTCCCGGTCATCGCTCCACAGCAGCCAGGCCGCGCTGGTATAGGCGTCCACGAACTGCGGGTCCAAGGCGATGATCTCTTTGTTCAGGCGGAGGCAGTCTTCCCACTTGCCCTCGTGCCAGTAGCCGTCTATGCCCATCCAGAGGATATCGGTGAGGAAGTCCCGCTCCTCGGCCACCCGC
>CAZUGW010000437.1:0-3010 GCA_964620055.1 uncultured bacterium | reverse complement strand
TGGGGGGGGGGTGATTCAACAAAAACGGGCTCGGGTCCCGGTTCTGGGATCCGGTGGATGAGGCATATCATGTAGGCGGTGCCGGCGGCTGTGGTGAGGACCACGACGGGCGTGCGGCCGCTACCGGCTGTCAGGATGGCCTGGGCCATGTCGTTGAGGAGCCAGTCGGGCGTCTTGGCCCTGTGGCGCACGACGGCGACGAGCTCGTCGTTCTCCAGCCGGCTCCGGCGTCCCTTGGCCAGGGGTTGCCTCTGGGCTAGCAGGGATAGGGCTAGCTGTTCCTGGATTCTCTTCCACTGAGCTTTGGGCATTGGGGGCCTCCTGGGGTGGTGAATCGGCCTGGACCAGGTCCAGGCCGAAGTTGTTTTGCTGGTAGACGGCGAGGATCTGGGCGCGCAGCTCAGCCAGCTCCGCCGTGAGGTCCTGGGCGGAGAGGATGGAGGCGGAGAGCTGGTTGGCGAGGATGGAGACGCGCTGGTCCAGGCGTTCGAGGGTGGGCCAGTTGAGGGAGACGATGGATGTGGTCATTGGGCAGCTCCTTTTAACCACTCCAGGGCCGACAGGCATTCCTTGCATCGGTTATTTGGGTCGCTAGATTCCAGGGTGCGCGTTAGCACGGTGTTGCATTGGTAGCCGCAGGCGAAGCGGAAATCGCCGGGGCGGGAGTCCAGGCGCATGAAGTGGGTGCGCTTGTATGTCGTAACGGGCCACCAAAGGCCGGCGGCGGACATGGGCTTGGGGTTAGTCATGGGCGCTCCGAGCTTTCTCTGGCGGGCGGGTAGGCTTCGATCCAGGAGGCAAGGACATTGCCTGTATCCAGCCGCCCGGCCTGGTAGCAGGTGAAACAGAAGGCAGCACCCGATTCAGTAACGAGGTACATCTCTCCGTCCAGGTCCATATCGCAGCCGTGGCATGTCCTGGGACCCGGGTCCGGGTGGAAGAGCGCCTGCAGCTCTTTGTACGCGAGCGGGGCGGTGAAGAACAGGCCGGCGAGGCAGAGGGCGAGGAAAGCGAAGGCGATGAAGGTGTTCATTAGTGATCTCCTTCTGCGACTAGATTGCCGGTAGCGAGCTCAACTACCCGACCATCCTCGAGGATGACGTACTTCACGGGGCCAGCGCCCAGCAGGTGCAGGGCGAAGCGGAAGGCGTCGCGCTGGCCGAGGATGTACTGGGGGGTTTCGGGCAGAGGGGATATTCCCTGCGCATGTCCTTCCGCCGGCTCAGCCTGGGCGGGGGGAGATGCAGGCTCAGGGGGAGCGGGGGTCGGTGGTTCGACACGCTCACCACGAACGGAGGGAAGCCTGGGCGGCCGTAGGTTTTGGGGTGTCAGCGCCCGGCGGCCGTCTCTGGAGAGGTTGGGCGAGACGAAGGTGAGGTTGCGGGCGTGCTTCCAGGAGGAGAGAGTGGGGGGAGCCAGACCCAGCAGGTCCGCGGTTATGGACTGGCCCTTGGCCATGCAGAGGATGATCACATCGGCCTGGTGGGTATCCAGCCAGGCCTTAATGGTCTGCTTGGGGGCACGTGGCGATTCCTGGAGGCGGGCCAGGGCGGCGTGGACGGCGGGATCTGCGTTGGAGGTGGTCATTGGTGTTTGTCCCAGTAAACCAGGGAACACTTAGGGCATCCGTAGAGCCGCGTAGCTCCGATGGTTGCGCCCAGGTAGACTGCCACCTCTTTGCAGCAGGGTGTGATCATGGCGGTCAGCACCACGGCTTATGGTCGCTGCTCCTGTCGAAGTGGCGGGTGGCGTTGGCCGCTAGGACCCAGACCTTGTGGAGATCACAGAAGATAACTACGGAGTGGTTCTTGTTCAGGCCCACCCTGTAGGTCCCGAGGTCGTGCGTGCTTGGAGCGGTTGCCATATTGTCGTCCTCCTTGTGGTGGTACAGGGGAGGGAGATCAGTGAGGTTGCGGCCACCGATCAGGGATGCCAGGTGTTCCCTCCCCTGTCCGAGAAAAGGGTACCACAGGCGAAAAGGGGTGTCAATAGGGTCGTGATGGGATATGGTGAAGACCCGCCTAGCTGGCAGCTACGGGTTCCTCTTTCATCTGGGAGATGGCGAGGGCGAGGTGGGTCTGGGCGCGGTCCGGGTCCATGCCGAGGCGGGCGAGCTGGTCGAGGTAGGCCTGGCCGGAGATGCGTTCCTTCTTGAACTGGTTGGTAAAGGTTTTGAGCATGTCTGACTTCCAATCGAGGTCGAAGGAGAGGTCGGCGACGAGCTGGTGCTGGTGGGTTTCGAGGGTGGAGTAGCCGAGGATGGCCATTTCCTGGGCGAACCGGGACTGGGATGTCCAGCCTTCCTTGTAGCGGGAGAGGACGGCGCCTTTGCCGGTGGCGCGGAGCTCGACCTGGTTGGCGGAGGGATCCTCTATCTTGAGCTTGGCGAGCTCGCGGTCTATGTAGGCGTCGCGGAGCTGCGGGGCGATGCCGATGGAGGCAAGGCTGGCGGCGAGCTCGGCCTGGGTGAGTTTGCCCTTGCGGAAGCCGGTGAGCGCGATGTCGACCAGGTCTAGGCGGTAGTTGGTGTCGAACTCCAGGCGCGCGATGTCGAGGTAGCGGCCCGTCTCGGCCAGGGAGTAGCCGAGGGAGAGCATCTCCTGGGTGAAGGCGTTGGCGTCGGTGAGTCCTTCGCGGAAGCGGCGGACGGCGGTGCCGCGGCCGGCGGCTTTGACGGCGGCGACCTCGGTGGCGGACTCGAAGTCGGTGATGCGGATGGACTCCACGAGGGCGAGGTGTGTAATAAGGCTGGGTGAAATACCCAGGGCGGCGAGAGCTGTAGTAAAGCCGTCAGAAGTGATGCGTTTACCATGGAGGGCTTCGCGGTAGGCGGTGATGAGCTGGGCGATGCGATCGCCGTGGATGTCCAGCTCGAGGAGATCCAGCGCTTCCTGGGCGGCGGCCATGTCCGGCGTGAAGTAGGCAATGCGGTCGAGGAGCTGCTGGCCATCGAGTATGCCGAGTTTGGCCTGCTGGCGGATCTCGGGGAGGGCGCGGTTGAACTGGATGG
>CAZUGW010000436.1:0-3011 GCA_964620055.1 uncultured bacterium | reverse complement strand
TCCCCGGGCCGTGCAGGCAGAGCTCGCGGCGTTAGACGGCAAGCGGGAACAGTCAGAACAACAGTGGCGCGCCCATCGCGAGCTTGTGCTCGCTGGCGTGAAAGCCAGCTCTGAGTGCCAACGGTACCTCTCAGAACTCGTCGTCCACGTACGCCGCGAGCTGGGTTTCCCTTTCGACGCGGAGAACTACCTGGCTCATGTAGAGCAGACCTCGGATAGGGCTCTGGCAGAGCTGCAGAAGATGATGGATCAACTGGACAGTTGATGGCATCGGCACGGGAGTGCCGATGAGGGAGCAGCAGAGGGGAAGAAGGCATCGGCACTGCCGTGCCGATGCAATGGAGCGCTAACAGCGAGGGAGAGGACCATGCAACGACCCATGCGGCAGAGATCAGCAGTGGCCGCGCTTTTCACCGTGTTTGTTCTCGCGCTGCTCTCGCCGAGGGCGAGTGCGGCCGAGGCGGCCTCCGATGTCGCCTCGCGTCGTCCCGATCTTCACGACCAATGGCAACCCCAGACCGAGAACGACCCGCGCCTGCAGCAGCCCGTACACATCGAGATCATCGGCCGGGCGGCGGGGCCTGCGCTTAAGCTGCTCTCCGAGCAGACGGGGGTCTCGCTCGGCGTCACGCCAGAGGATCTGGAGACAGTCGGCGAGAGGAAGCTGACCATTATCGCGCAGGGTTGCTCGCTGAAGGCGCTCCTGGTGCAGATCCCCCGGGCGCTGCAGGAGTGCCACTTCGACGTTGACGCGACGGGGCCGCAACCCATCTACCTGCTCCATCGCGATGGCAGCATGGAGACCACGATGGTTCGATTGGCGGAGGAGGAGCCTCTGCGCCGCCAGGAAGAGGGCCGGCCCGGGCGGGAGGCGCAGGTGGAAGCGGCGCGGAAGGCTTTGGGGATGTCGCCGGAGGAACTGGCGGAACTCGAGAAGACAAACCTCTATCTTGCGCGGAGCGTGAAGAACCCCAAGTCCCGGTTCATGCTCGAGCTTTTCCTCTCGCTTCCCGAGGAGCAGATGCAGCAGTTTATCAACACGGGGACAGCCCCGATGGCCTACTCCTCCGCGCCGGATCATTTCCGCCAGTCCGCCGACAAGCTCCTCCAGGACACGCGCACCGAGTGGGCGGGCAAGTCGGGAGGGAGCGCGGATCTCATGCTAGAGATCGTGAACGCGGTCCAAGGCGATATCTCTCACGCCACGATCCAGTACGAGGGCAACAGCGATGGGGGAGGCTATATGCGCATCTTCGCCTTCGGCAAGGACGGGGGCCGGTATAGCTGGGGGGTTGAACCCGCCCTGTGGGCCCAATACCCGTCGTTCGTCCCGGAGCAGTGGTCCCGTCCTCTGCTGCTGGGCAGCGACACACCGGACGAGAAGGCCGCGGACGCGCTGGCGCAGGAGTGGAAGGACAAGGGAGACGCGGAGAGGCAGAGGCAAAAGGAGGAGAAGCAGAAGGCCGAATGGCGCGAGCCGCGCAGCCCGGAACTCCACAAGGAGGTAGTGGCACCGTTCGGGAAGCCGATAGACCCGGTCGAGATGCAGCGGTTTGTCGCGAAGGAGACGGGCCTGTCCCTGGTCTCCGACTACTTCACCACCTGGGGACCGCAGGAGATTCCCACGGAAGCGCGGGAGAGCAGGCCGATCTGGAAGCTGCTCTACCTCCTGGGCGAGAAGTGGTTCTGGACTTACGACTGGAACGAGGTCGGGAACTGTCTGGTGTTCCATGACCGCTACTGGTACCGCCGGGTTCCGCAGGAGTGCCCGGAGTCACTGGTTACCGCGTACCGCGAGAAGCTGGCAACGCAGGGGGTCCTCACGCTCGACGATGTGGCCTCCTTCACGGTGGAGCTCGAGCGCTGTAGGCCCTCCGACCCCAGGCTCCGCCGGACCTACCCGATGATCCCAAGGGATTTGATGACCGCGGGACTGTCGGGAGCATTGTTCTCTCCCGAGGCATTGCTTATCTATGCATCGCTGACACCGGAACAACGGGCGAAAGCGCGCCGCGCCGAGGGGCTGCCCTACGCGGAGATGACGCGGACACAGCAGGCGCTAGTGCGGAGGCTGGCCGGAGAACGCCGCGCGAATGGCGGCGCAGGCGAGGTCATACAGGCTTCCGTTTCGGCGGCGGAACTAGATCAGGCGGTGTACCGCATCGCTCAGACCCGACAGACCCTGGGGGAGCCAGGGCCAGGGGACCTGCTGGCCGCGGGGACGTATGACCACATCAGCCTGAACGTGGAGTTTCCCAACAGCAAGCTGGGCACGTCGGTCTTCCTCGGACGGCCTGAGGCGGCCGCCGGCGGCGGTCAGCAAGGCCCGGAGGGACGGGCCGGAAAATGACCTCCGCAGGACTCCCCTCTCCATGAGCAGAATACCGCCTCTGGAGGCGAGGGAGCATGATAACAACTGAGACGCAAGTCACTTTCGACGTGCAGGGGGAGGCGGTGTTCGGCGTGCTGCACGAGCCAGGGACGATTCCCGCGCCGGGGATCGTGATGTGCCACGGCTTCACCGGGCATAAGGCGGAGACGCATCGGCTGTTCGTGACCGCGGCGCGGGATTTCTGCGCGCATGGCTTCGTGGTGCTGCGCTTCGATTTCCGGGGCTCGGGCGACAGCGCCGGGGAGTTCGAAGACATGACGATCCGGTCGGAAGTGGCCGACGCGTTGGAAGCGATCAAGTTCCTTGGCTGTCACAAGCGCATCAACTCCCGTCGTCTGGCGCTCGTCGGCATGAGCATGGGCGGCGCCATCGCGACCCACGTGGTCGCGCGGGAGAAAGGTCACGTCAAATCGCTCGTGTTGTGGGCACCGGTGGCCGAGGGTGCCGGCATCCTGGACGAACTATCCACACCGGATGCCGTGTCGCCGGTCCGAGCGGAACCCTCGTATGGCAGACGGGATCGGTCTTTGGTCTCGTCCGCCTTTCGGATGGCGTTTACCGGATCACGGTCCAGCCTGGCGTCGATATCGCGGAGCACCGCGCCAACGTCGACATCATC
>CAZUGW010000435.1:763-3015 GCA_964620055.1 uncultured bacterium | reverse complement strand
AGGTGATCACGGGGTTTCGGGTGGGATACGGCGGCGCGCAGGGGCTGTACGGCGTGACTCCCGACCTCACCGTCTTGGGCAAGATCATCGGCGGCGGTTTCCCGCTCGCCGCCTTCGGGGGGAAGCGCGAGATCATGGAAATGCTCGCCCCGGCCGGCCCGGTCTACCAGGCCGGCACGCTCTCCGGCAATCCCGTCGCCTGCGCCGCGGGCGCGATGACGCTACGCCTGCTGAAAGACGAGAACCCCTACCCGCACCTGGAACAACTCGGCGCGGCCCTTGCCGACGGACTACGCGACGCGGCGGCCCGCGCGGGTTTGCCCGCCACCGTCAACCGCGTCGGGTCCATGATGACCGCGTTCTTCACTTCCGGCCCGGTCACGGATTGGGCCAGCGCGGCGACAAGTTCACGGGAGCGCTACGCCGCTTTCTTCCACGCGATGCTGGCGCAGGGCGTCTATCTCGCGCCCTCTCAGTTCGAGGCTCTATTCGTCTCCGCCGCGCATACGGAGGACGACGTCGCGCGCATCTGCGAGGCCGCCCGGAGCGCGATGGCGCAACTCGCGTCAGGCTAACGAGTGACCTCGGCCGGCGCGCGCCCCGAGCACTCTCCGCGCCGCCGCCAGCACCTCCTCCACCCTGATCGCCTCCATACACGGCCGCCCCTGGCAGGTCGGTGTCATGCACGGCCAGCACGGTTGGCGGTGGAAAATGATCTCGTGCCCCTCCCCCTGCGGGCCGGTCCGACCCGGGTCGGTGGGTCCGAACAGCCCGACCACCGGACGGCCCATCGCCGCCGCCACGTGCATGGGGCCGGAGTCTATCCCGATCAGCAGGTCGCATGGCGCGAGCACCGCGGCCAGCTCGCTCGGCGTGGTCCGGCCCGCCAGATTCGCCGCGCGCGCGCCCAGGCCGGCGATGACCTCCTCCCCCAGTCGCGCGTCCTTCCCCCCTCCCACGATCAGAAGCCGCGCCCCTATCTCGTCGCCTAACTGCGCGGCCATCGCCGCGAACCCGGCCGCGCTCCAGGACTTGTAGGGCCGCTCCGTGGATTCGCCCGGCGCCAGCGCGATCACCGGCCCGGTTCCCTCCAGCGCGCACTCCGCCAACAACCGCTCACCCGCCTCCCGGTCCTCCGGCGATAGGTGCACCAGGCCGACATACTCGCGCGTCTCCGGCGTCAGCCCCAGGCATCGCACCAGGTGCAGCACCTTGTCGGGACAGGGGATGCCGCGTTCCTGCACGCGATGATTCAGCAGTCGGCACAGGTCGGAATCGAGATAGCCCACGCGGTGTTCCGCCCCGGACAGCCGCGCGCACAGGGCCATCGTCGCGGATTGCGAGAGGGTGACCGCGAGGTCCGTCCCGCGCCGGCGCAGCGTCCGCGCCAACCGCCACGGCCCCGAGACTCGGCCACTGGTACGAGGCACGATGTCATCCACGTACCCACTGTGCGAGATCAGCCCCACCAGGTGCGGCCGCACCACGCTGGTGATGTGGGCCTCCGGGAAGCCCTCCCGCAAGGCCTTCAACGCCGGGAGAGTGAACACGAGGTCGCCGATCTGGTTGAGGTGGAACACCGCGATACGCTTCACGCGGTTGCGGTCGCACAGCGCGCGCCGATAGATCGCCTCGACATTCTGCGCCATGATCGGCGCACCGTATCGCGATTCCGCGGTATCGCGACTCCACTGCCCCAAGCGCGCCGCCTCCACGGGGTCGCGCAGCAGCGGCGCCAGGCCCTCCGCCAGTCGCGCCGCGGTGATCGGCGCCACTAACCCGTGGTCCGCGAAGCAAGACGCCTCCGCCTCCGCCAGCCGTTCGGGGCTGACGGGGCCCAGATAGCCGCCCTTGCCGGCCGCCACCACCGGCTTCCCGCAGGCCATCGCCTCCAGCGCCACTGTCGCCGTCGCCACCGCCACCGTCGCCAGGTTCAGCAGTCGCGGGATGTCTCCCCGCCCGCCCAGCGCAAAGACCGCGCGCCGGCCGAGCCGCGCATTCATCGCCTCCGCCGCTCGCGCCACCGCCTCCTCCTCCGGCCCCTGCCCGACCAGAAGGATCTCCACGCCCGGCGCGGCCCGTTCCAACTCCTCTGTCGCCTCGATCAGGGCCCGCGCCACCGGCGCCTTGCTGTGGCTGAAGCGGCTCACATGCACGACCCGCGGTGCACCGGACGTCAGCCCGAGTTCGCGCTCCAGTTCACCGTCCACTGCCTCCGGCCGGAAGCGCTCGCAGTCCACCCCGATGATGGT
>CAZUGW010000435.1:525-753 GCA_964620055.1 uncultured bacterium | reverse complement strand
CCACGAGATTGCGCTTACTGGCCTCGCTGACCACCGCCACCTGTTGGCTCCAGTAGAACACCCAGTACCGGTTCACCGCCCTGCGCGTGCCGTGGATGGTCAGCACATAAGGGACTCCCGCGCGCCGCGTCGCGAGATGGGAGACCATGCCTGCGCGCCAGTTGTGCGCGTTCACCAGGTCCACTTGCTCGCGCGCGATCAGTCGCGCCAGCGCGCGCGTCCCCGAGA
>CAZUGW010000435.1:0-515 GCA_964620055.1 uncultured bacterium | reverse complement strand
GCCGCCCGTGAAATCCACCTGGAAGTGCTCGATCCCCGCCGCCGCCAACTCCGGCTCGAGCTGTCCGCCGGCGGAGGCGACGATGACGCGATGCCCCCGCGCCTGCAGCGCGCGCCCCAGGCGGATCGCGTAGCTCTCCACTCCCCCGTAATTGAGCCAGGAGAGCACTTGCAGGATGGTCAGCCCGCTACTCACGACTGCCTCCGACCCGCGCCGCGAGCAGTCGCCGTGCCGCCTCTGTCACTTGCTCTACCGTCACCGCCTCCATGCATCTCCGCGAGGCGCACTCCCGTCTCCGACACGGCGCGCAGTCCACCCCCGCGCTCACCTTCGCGTGCCCCTCCCCGTACGGCCCCAAGCGCGCCGGATCGGTCGGGCCGAAAATCGCCACGGTCGGCGTGCCCATCGCGGAGCTGATGTACATCGGCCCGGTGTCGTTCGCCACCGTCGCCGCGCAGCGCCGGAACACCGCGGCGAGCTGCTTCAGCGTGGTCTTCCCCGTGAGGTCGCGCACC
>CAZUGW010000434.1:0-3026 GCA_964620055.1 uncultured bacterium | reverse complement strand
GGGCGAGTTGTTGCTGGCGATGACGAGGAAGGACTGGACAATACTCACCGTCAACTCATTGGATGGTTCGCTCTGGTGCGCGGGGGCGAGGCCTCCCAACGTGGAGCTGCTCATCCATCTTGCCCCCAATGGCGAGGAGTTGCTGCGTCTGAACTATGACGATCTGGCCGGCGAGGACTCGCCCCTGGACAGAGCCTGGGTCATTGACGGCATTGACGGCTCCCTCTGGGGCGTCCCAAGAGGGAGAGGTAATCTGGAGTGGCGGTGACCAAGACTTGGCGTATATGAGGAACGACCTCGCGCTGAGTCCGGCTGACCGTTCTCTCTGGCTCGTCTGCCCCCCTCCCGGGGAGATGCTGGTCCACTTCTCCCCCACAGGGGCCGAACTGAGCCGACGCTACTGGAATGCCAATCCAAAGCGAATCTGGGTCAGCCCGACGGACGCCTCGCTTTGGGTTCACACTTTCACCGGGCTGGCGCACCTCTCTCCAGACGGCCAATCCGTCCTCTGGAGCGAGGGGGATCTGAGTGGCTCTAATGATTTCCGCTGGGACCCAACCGCCCTCTCCTTCGACCCCACCGACGGATCGTGCTGGGTGACGCCTACACTGGGAGGTCCTGACTGGGTTCCTTGGGAAATCACCCCCGCCCATCTCGCGCTGCGCCATTTCGCTCCCGACGGCGGTGTGCTCTGGCAGAGTGAGGATAGCTTCGGCGTCGTTGAGACCCTGGGGGTGAATCCGGCCGATGGCTCGGTATGGGTGACTGGTCTTGGGGAGGATCCCCTGGTGCGAATCTCCCCCACCGGAGAAGTCCTAGCCCGCCACGCCCCCGACTCTCACCTGTACAGCCCGCCGTCCGCGACCTCAGATCCAACTGACGGCTCCGTCTTGGTCCGCGACACGGGCTATCTCAGTTACGAACCTGTTCATCCCAACTACTGGGGATACTTCTACCGGAACTCCGCCCTGGTGCGATATGCCGCAGACGGGTCCGAGAGTTGGCGAGGCGAGACCCTGGAGACCCTTTCCGGCGACCCCGCCGTGTCCTGGGGCCATGACAAGGAGCCGGCGCTCTCCGTGAATGGCGCGGACGGCACTTTCTGGGTTGTCTACCCGAACCTGGGGAATAGGACCCTAGGCATTAACTACCCGCAGTTGGTGATCCGCCACGCTCACGACGGCACGGAGCTGGCCCGCTACACTGTCACCTCCCCCGGGGAGCACCTCGATGTTGCCGAGGTAGTCGCGGCCGCCCCGGATGGGTCATGCTGGATCGCTATTTGCTACTTCACGCCGGCGGAGGACATGCGCTACCTCGTGCATATCGCCTCCGATGGCACCGAACTGCAGCGCTGGTATGAGCTCACTCCTGGGCACCTTCTGAACTACGTTCACGGCCTGGTCGTTAACCCCACAGATGGCTCGGTCTGGCTGTCCTGCGGTTTCCGCCAAGCGCCGTATTCAGAGGTAGCGAAGCTCACCGCGGACGGGCAGTTGCTTTGGACTATCCCCTTCTGCGCCGGGTCACTTGACGTGGATCCGGTAACCGGCTTTGCCTGGACAAGCGGTGGTTACACGGTTCCCATGGCCATCCTTTCCAACACCGGCCAGGTACTCTGGGAGGACATCGTGTGCGGCTATCACGGCAAGCCCTCCGTCAACTCCACAGATGGCACCTGCTGGATTGGCGACAAGAGAAACCGGGAGGTCGTCCATTTCTCTGTGCCGCTGACGCGGTTCAACGACATCCCCTATGACTTCTGGGCCAAGGATCAGATCAAGGCGCTGTCTGAGGCCGGTCTGGTGGGGGGCTACGCCGACGGCTGCTATCGGCCCGCGAATGTGATGACGCGGGATCAGATGGCGGTGTACCTGGCGCGCGCGCTGGCCGGCGGCGACGAGGCCGTTCCCGCGGTCACGACGCCGGCCACCTTCCCGGATGTCCCGGCCGACCACTGGGCCTTCAAGTATGTGGAGTACTGCTATGCTCACGGCATCGCGGGCGGCTATGAGGACGGCTACCGGCCGACCAAGATCGTGGATCGCGGGCAGATGGCCGTGTTCGTCGCCCGCGCCATGGCGGGAGGGGACAGCGGCGTGCCTGCGGGCCCGGCCACCGCCTACTTCACGGACGTACCTACCAACTATTGGGCTTTCAGGTATGTGGAGTACATCAGAGTTGAGGGCGTAGCCGGAGGCTATGGCAACGGGCAGTATCGCCCCGACATGGCGGTCACCCGTGACCAGATGGCCGTCTACGTGACCCGCGCCTTTGGCCTTTAGCTCGCTTCTTGCACGATACGGCCGGAGCCTCCGCTCCGGCCGTATCGTCTCAAGACCCCACGCCCGTCTCTTGCAGGAAACCCGCCACCTCCTCCGCCCGCGGCATGGAGGGTTGCGCCCCCAGCGTGAGGCAGGCGAGCGCGCCCGCCGCGTTCGACCGCATGATCGCCTCGCGCATGCCTTGTCCCTCCGCCAGGCTGACGGCCAGACAGCCGGTGAAGGCGTCTCCCGCCGCGGTGGTGTCTACGGGGCCAATCGGGAACGCGGGGAAGTGCGCCTCCCCCTCCGGCCCCGACCACCAGGCCCCGGCCCGGCCGAGTTTGATCACCACATCGCGCGCTCCCATGTCGCGGAGCGCCTGGGCCGCCTCCCGCGCGGTCTCCAGATTGCGCACCGTAATCCCCGTCAGCGCTTCCGCCTCCGGCTCGTTCGGCGAGAGCACGTCCACCAGCCCGGGCAGGCCCAACCTCGCGGCCTCCGGCGTCGCCGCACCCGCGTCGAGCACGCGCAACACCCCGCGCTCCCGGGCAGCCAGGGCCACCTCCCGCACCACCGGCAGCGGCGTCTCCAACTGCATCAGCACCACATCGCACGCCTCCAGCAACGCCCGCGCTCGCTCCACCTCCGCCGCCCCCATTCGCGCGTTCGCGCCGCCGATGACCACGATGCGATTGCTGCCCTCCTGCTCCAGCAAGATCAGCGCCACCCCCGTCGCCGCCGCGCCATCCACGCGCACTGATT